>CBFGOS010000057.1:0-10599 GCA_965650425.1 uncultured Lysobacter sp.
TGAAGGACCAGGCCATCGTCTGCAACATCGGCCACTTCGACAACGAGATCCAGGTTGATGCGCTCAATGCCTCGGGCGCGGTGCGCACCAACATCAAGCCGCAGGTCGACAAGTACACCTTCGCCAATGGCAACAGCATCTTCCTGCTGGCTGAAGGCCGCCTGGTCAACCTGGGCTGCGCCACCGGCCACCCCAGCTTCGTGATGAGCAACAGCTTCTCCAACCAGACGCTGGCGCAGATCGACCTGTGGGCCAACAAGGACTTCTACGATCCCAAGGTCTACATCCTGCCGAAGAAGCTGGACGAGGAAGTCGCGCGCCTGCACCTGGAGAAGATCGGCGTGAAGCTGACCACGCTCACCGCCGAGCAGGCCGCCTACCTGGGCGTGCCGGTGGACGGTCCGTACAAGCCGGACCACTACCGCTACTGATCGGCACGCCGGGCGACCCCATCGCCCGGCTCCAGGAGCGGCAGGGGAACGGGCGCTTCGGCGCCCGTTTCCTTTTGGACCGCAGGGTCCGCAACCGCATCGATTCCCCGGACCTGCATTACCCTCAAAGCGCCAGACGCTCGCGCAGTTCCCGCGCCTGTCGGCGCGACACCTCCACCACGCTGCCATCCTTGAGCGTCAGGTCGTAGCCCTCGCCTACCGCCAGGTCGATGTTCTTGACCATGCGCAGGTTGACCAGCGTATTGCGGTTGGCGCGGAAGAACAGCGCCGGGTCCAGGCGCGACTCCAGCGCGCTGAGGCTCCGGGGCAACAGGGCCCGTTCGCCGCGGAACCAGACCCGCGCGTGGTTGCCATCCACCACGATCCGGCTGATCTCGTGCAGCGCGACGAACCAGCACTGCTCGCCATCGCGCAGGAACACCTGGTCGTTCGCGCCCAGCAGGGATCGCGGCTCGACCTCGGTTGGGGCCATCGCGGCAAGCCGCGCGCGGGCGCGTGCAATGGCCGCCGACAGACGTTCGGGCACCACCGGCTTCACCAGGTAGTCCAGTGCGTTGGCATCGAAGGCCTGCACGGCATAGTGGTCGTAAGCGGTGGTGAACACCACCAGCGGCACGTGGTCCAGCCCCTCCAGCACGTCAAAGCCGGTGCCCGACGGCATCTGGATGTCCAGCAGCACCAGGTCGGGCCGCAGCGATTCGATGGCGGCCCTTGCCGCGGGCACGTCGTCGGCTTCGCCCACGCATTCGATATCGGCCATCTCGGCCAGCAGCGTGCGCAGCTCCTGTCGGGCAAGCCGCGTGTCGTCAACGATCAGCACCTTCAGCGGTGATGGACGGGCGCTCATTGCCCGATCTCCAGCCGAGCCAGCACGCGGGAACCGTTCTGCACCAGTTCGAAGCGATCTCCCGAAGACCGCGCCAGACGCGCGCGCAGGTATGCCAGGCCCACGCCGTGGCCGCCGGCCGACTGGTCCACGCGGCCCGGGTTGCTGACTTCGATCACCAGCCGTCCCTCGTGGCACCACGCCGACACCCCCAACTCGCCGCCACCGGGCGTGCGCGCGATGCCGTGCTTGATCGCGTTCTCCACGAGTAGTTGCAGCACCATGGGCGGCAACCGTGCCTCGCGCGCTTCCGTGGCGATATCACGGTGCACGTGCAGGCGCTCCTCGTAGTGCACGCCTTCGACCGCGAGGTAGTCCTCCACCACCGCCAGCTCCTCGCCCAGCGAGGCCGAATCGCGTTGGCTATGCTCCAGTGCGTGTCGCAGGATGTTGGAGAGTCGGGTGACCACCTCGCGCGCGCGGGCGGGCTCCTCGTTGATGAGGGCGCGCACATTGTTGAGCGCGTTGAACACGAAGTGCGGGTTGAGCCGGGCCCGCAGCGCGTCGAGCTCCAGCGCACTGTGCTGCGATTCCGCGCGCAGGCGCGCGATCTCGCTCTGGCGGCGGTGGCGCAGCAGGTGCCAGCCAGCCCATCCTGCCACCCAGAGCCACAGGATCAGCGCGACCTGGATCGAATACACCACAACTTCGCGCGCGCCATACGTGTCCTGGGGCGCCAGCGGCACCAAGCCCAGCGATGCCGCGGCGAAAATCGCCAGGCGCGCACCGAACTGGACCATCACCGCACCCGGCAGCACCACCGCCGTCAGGCGCAGCAACAAGGCCCCCGGCCCCAGCGCGAACCAGTTGCCGCGCAGCGCCAGCGTGCGCAGCACGCCGGTCGCCAGCCACAAACCCATGCCCAGGCTCAGCCCCAGCCACCAAGCCACCGCGAGCGGCCCACCCATGCTCGCAAAGCTGGCGACGATCAGCCCGGCATACAGCGCGGCCGGCAGCAGGTTCAGCAGTGCAAAACGGAGATCGGCACGTGACATCAAGCGGTTTCCCATCTTGGATTCGAATCGGTGTCGCGGACAAGGCGACGGCCGACATTCGCCGGCCGTCGCCTTCCGCGGGGATCAACGGGTGCCGATGAACTGGCGCACCTGCTGCTGCAGCCACTGCGGATCGTCCCACTGCAGGAAATGGTAGCCGCCTTCGCTCATCTCTATGCGCACGCCGTCGAGCTTGGCGTACTGGGCCTTGAAGATAGCCGCGGTGGACTCCTTGGTCGCACCGAACGGGGCGTAGGCCGCCCACGATCCCAGCACCAGCGTGGGCGTGCGGATCTGCGCCACCTGGTCGCGCAGGTCAATGGTCATCATCTCGTACATCGCCTGGCTGGTCACAGCACGGTCACTAGCATTACCCCAATCGGTCAGCGTCGCGAGGCGTTGCTCGTCGCGCACCAGCCCCTTCAGGGAGGCCGACACGCCGGCGCGATAACTGGCATCGTCCTGGGAACGCATCCGAGTGCGCATCGCCGCGGCCATGGGCTTGGCCGATTCGACGGTTGTGGCGGGGTTCTGCACGGCGCTGAAGAAGGGCAGCGAATCCACAACGACGACGCGGTCGAACAACGCGGGCTGGCGGCTGGCCATGTCCAGGGCCAGGAAACCGCCCAGGCTGTGACCCATCACCACCGGGTGCCCGAGCTTGCGTGCTTTGACGTATGCCAGCAGGCGCTCGCGCATGTCGGCCAGCCACGCGTCCTGGCTGGCGTCCGCCGCCGCCGGCAGACCGGCGAACCCGGGCAACTGCACGATGTGGCATTGCACGCGATCGGCCTGCAGCGCCGCGCAGGTCTCCCGCCACGCCTCGCCGGCGCTGTTGAGACCGGGGATCATCAGTACGGGTCGGCCCTTGCCCACCACTTCCACGGACAGACCCTGGAACGACTGCGGCGTGCCCGCATGCGCCGCGGGCCAAGCCGCGGAAGACAGCGCGACACCGGCGATAAGCAGGCGGAAGGCGTGGCGAAACGTCGACTGGACGAGCGATTGCATGAGGGGCTCCTTGCGTTGGGTGTGGCCATAGCGTGGCCCCAGCGCGCATCTGCCCAAGGGAATAAATGACGAGTGGCCGCCCACCGTGGCGGACGGCGGGAGGTACGGGCGAGCGGCACCGCGAAACCCTCGCAGACCCCACCTGCTGAACCGCAAAAATACTCGATTGCTTCATCGCGATGAAGCGATATAATGAGCCCAACACCTGCCGCGGGCCCAAGCATGTCGCTTCCCATCAGCTTCGAGTTCTACCCCCCGAAGACCGACGAGCAGCGCACGCAGCTCGACAAAACGGCCGCCAAGCTCAAGGCCCACGCCCCCGACTATGTGAGCGTCACTTTCGGCGCGGGCGGCTCCACGCTGAGCCACACCCCCGAGGCCATCCAGCACCTGCGCGGCACGCACGGCTACGACGCAGCCCCGCACATCACCTGCATGGGCGGCTCGCGCGAGGAAATCCGCGGCCTGCTCAAGCTGTACAAGGCCCTGGGCGCGAAGCGGCTGGTCACGCTGCGTGGCGACCTGCCCTCGGGCATGGTCAGCCCGGGCGACCTGCGCTACGCCAGCGAACTGGTCGAGTTCATCCGCCACGAAACCGGCGACCACTTCCACATCGAAGTCGCGGCCTACCCGGAGACCCATCCCCAGGCGCGCGACGCGCAGGCCGACCTCAAGGCATTCGTCACCAAGGTCAAGGCCGGCGCCGACGGCGCGATCACGCAGTACTTCTACAACGCCGACTCGTATTTCCGCTTCGTGGATGACGTCCGCAAGGCGGGCATCGACATCCCCATCGTGCCGGGCATCATGCCCATCTCCAACTACAGCCAGATCCGCCGGTTCTCGGATCTGTGCGGCGCGGAGATCCCGCGCTGGGTCGCGCAACGCATGAACGCGTTTGCCGACGATGTCGAAAGCGTGCGTGAGTTTGGTGCCGACGTGGTCGCGCAGCTGTGCCGTCGCCTGATCGAGGGCGGTGCGCCGGGGCTGCATTTCTACACGCTTAATCTGTCGAAACCGACACTGAACGTCATCAGTCGAATCGGCGCGGTTTGAGCAGGGTTCAGCCCCACGGGCCATTTTCAAACGCGGCGTTGACGACAACGCGGGGAGCATTTGCACACCCCCACGTTGTTCGTCGTGCCCGCCATGAAAACGCTGCATGCCACCGCCATTGCCACCCTCACGCTGCTGGCCGCATCGATCCCCGTGTCCACGCCGGTGAACGCGGCCACGAGCATCCAACGCTGCCAGAGCCCTGACGGAACGGTTGTCTACACCGACAAGCCCTGTTCGGTGCACGGTGCAACCACGACGCCGATGTCCGGTGAGCTCCTCACCCGCATCGCACGCGAGGAGGCCCAGGCCGAAGCGCACTACGACCTGGCCGATGCCAACACACTGATGGTGCCCACGGCTGCGCCGGGACGGCGCTCCCCCGCCGCAGGTTGCGCGCGTTCGGCCACCCAGTTGGCCATGGACTTGCGCGGTGCATTTGCACTGGGTGACATCAACCGGATTGCCGAAAGCTTCCAATGGGCCGGCAAGTCCCACCGTGAGGGCCAGATGGGCATGGAGCGCATCGACCGGCTCAACGACACGCCGTTGATGGACGCACGCTACCTGGATGCCACCATTGGCCTGGCCGGACTGCAACTGGCGGATGCCACCGCGACCAGCGGCAACGCTAGCGCCGGCATCATGCAATTGTGGTTTGGCGAAGGCGGAACGCAACGCATCGTCGACCTGGAAGTCATGCGCTACCAGGGCTGCTATTTCGTTGCGTTCTGACCCGCTCGCCGCCTGATGGCGTGAACCGGACCAGAACCCGGCGAATGGAACGGGGCCTCCCGCACTGTTCGCCATTGCATGGCGGCGCTACGCTGCGCCCATGGTGTCCCGGCCCGTCCTCATCCCCTTCGTGCCGCTGGCCCTGACCCTTGCGTCCCTGATGTGGCCCGGCCATGCCGCCGCCCAGGTGAGCCGCTGCGTGGGGCCCGATGGCCGCATCACCTACACCGACCAGCGTTGCCGCGACATTGGCGCGGAGCCGGCGCCCCCCAGGCCGGCGCCGGGTGGCGCTGTTGCAAGGGGCATCCGGGTGCCACGCTGCCCGCGAAACGTGCAGGACCTGGTGTACGAACTCACCAGCGCCGTCGACGCGCAGGATGCCAACCGGCTGGCGAGCATCTATCACTGGGCGGGCATGTCGAATGCGGAGGGCTACCGCGTCATGGGTCGCCTGACCGCCATCGCCGGGCGCCCGCTGGTGGACGTGACTGCGGTGATGCCCAAGGCCCCCGACGGGGCGGATGGCAACTACTACCCCCAGACCACGTCGCGCCAGGCGCCCGTGGGCTTGCGAGTGGAGCAGACGCTGGCCAATGGCAGCACGCCGTCGAGCACGTTCTTCGCCTTGAAGCGGCACATGGGCTGCCTGTGGATCAGCTTTTGAGGCGACGGATGCCCCGAGGGGCCGCTCATCGCTCGCCGGCGCACGTGGGCGTTCCTGCCGCAATCATCCCGACAGGTCGCCCCGCCAGCCGGTAAAATGCGGGGTTTCGCCCCCACCGAGACGCTGGCATGAGCATGCAATACCCCGAATGGATCTGGCACAACGGCGAGATCAAGCGCTGGGCCGAGGCCACGACCCACGTGATGGCGCATGCCCTGCACTACGGCTCCTCGGTGTTCGAAGGCATCCGCTGCTACGAGACGCCCAACGGCCCGGCCATCTTCCGCCTTACCGACCATAACAAGCGCCTGTACGCGTCGGCCCGGATCTATGACATGCCGATGCCGTACGACCTGGCGACGATCAACGCGGCCTGCCGCGAGGTCATCAAGAAGAACGACCTGACCAAGGCGTACCTGCGCCCGTTCGCCTACCGCGGCCTGGGCGGCTTCGGCCTCTCGGCCGATACCCCGGTGGAGATGTCGGTCGCCTCGTGGTTCATGGGCCCGTACCTGGGCGACGGCGCGCTGGAAGCCGGCATCGACGCCTGCGTCTCGAGCTGGCAGCGCTTCGCCCCGAACACGATTCCCGCCGGCGCCAAGGCCGGCGGCAACTACCTCTCGGGCACCCTGATCGCCCGCGAGGCGCGCCGCCTGGGCTTCGGCGAGGGCATCGCGCTCGCCAGCACCGGCCTGCTGTCCGAAGGCGCGGGCGAGAACCTGTTCCTGGTCTTCGACGGCGCCCTGCACACCACGCCGGTCAGCGCCGCGCTGCTCAACGGCATCACCCGCAACACCATCATCACCCTGGCCAAGGACGCCGGCATCGAGGTGGTGGAACGCGACATGCCGCGCGAGTACCTGTACCTGTGCGACGAGCTCTTCATGTGCGGAACCGCCGCCGAAATCACGCCGATCCGCTCGGTGGATGGTCGCCAGGTCGGCGCCGGCCATGCCGGTCCGGTCACCCGCCGCATCCAGGAGCTGTTCTTCGGTCTGTTCAACGGCAAGACCGCCGACAAGCACGGTTGGCTGGAAATGCTGGACTGAGTCCTTGGTGAAGGTGCCCACCGGGTGCCTTCCCAAGCCCGGGCACGACCCGGGCAGCGCATCACTCGACGCCGTCGGCCCCTCCGGCGGCGTCGTGCATTCCGGGCTTAGCGGCCCAGGGTCAGCGTCGCGACGACGCCGCGCTCCTCGCCCGGACGAACGCTCACATCCCAGCCGTACAGGTCGCACAGGCGCCGCACGATCGACAGGCCGATGCCCCCGCCCTGCGAATGCCCCGCGTGGGTGCCGCGGTAGCCGCGCTGGAACAGCTTGGCGGCGTCTTCCGCACTCAGTCCGGGGCCGGAGTCGACCACTTCGACTGCCTGTCCCTTGATGTGCACCACGACTTCCCCGCTGGGCGTGTACTTCACCGCATTGCCGATCAGGTTGCCCAAAGCGACGGCAACGGCAGCTTCGGGCGCATCGACCACCAGACCGCGCTCGCCTTCCATGCGCAAAACCAGCGGCTTTCCGCCCAGCTGCGCCCGATGCGCATCCAGCAGCTGCTCGGCCTGCCGCGCCACGTCGGTGGCCCCGTGTCCGCGCTCGTTGCGCGACAGCAGCAACAGCGCGCTGATGAGGTCGGTGCACTGCTGCTCGGCACGCTGGATACGCTGCAGCCGGCCACGGGTCTTGTCATCGACGTCCGACCTGGACAGCAGGAGTTCCACTGCGCCGCGGATGACGGCCAGCGGCGTGCGCAGCTCGTGGCTCACGTCGGCATTGAACTCGCGGTCACGCTGGACGACTTCGGTCAGGCGTTCGGCGTAATCGTCCAGCGCGGCGGCCAGCTGGCCGACCTCGTCGTCCGGGAAATGGCTCGCCAGCGCTTCCGGCTGGGCAGTGCGACCGGACTTCTTCAGCCGCGTCGCCAACTCCGACACCGGACTCATCACGCGCGACGCCGACCACCAGCCCACCAGCAGCGACAGCAGGGTGAACACCACCACCGAGCTGTAGATGGCGCGGTTGAACTGGGTCTCGCCGCGCATCGACTGGGTCATGTCATAGGCGAGGAAAAACCATTCGTTGGGCGTCTTGCGCACGGCCAGCTTGTACGCGAACGGGCTGCCGTCCGGGTTGCGACCGGTGATGTTGTGGATGCCGTCGCCCAGGTCGTACCAGTCCGGCTGCTCCTGCCGCAGCGCCTCGAATCGGTCGCGGCCCACCACGCGGCCGTACATCTGCTGCACGCCCAGTTCCGGGTTCTTGTCCGGGGCCGCGAAGTACTGGCGGGCGTATTCGCTGATGTTGCGGTTCATCACATCCTCGACCAGCGTGTTCTCGACCCTCGTGCGGGTCCAGTTGGTCGCGAACGCAAACAGCATCGTCAGCCCGAAGCCGAGCAGGACGAAGCCGAGAATGATGCGGCTGCGCAGCCGCCTGCGGTAACGCCGCCGGTTGCGGCGCGGCGCGGGCGCCGGATCAGCTGGCGCCATCGTACGGGGCAATGCGGTAGCCGATACCGTGGCGCGTCTGGATCATCGGCTCGCCGAAGGGCTTGTCCACCACCGCGCGCAGGCCGTGGATGTGTACGCGCAGGCTGTCCGAATCAGGAAGTTCCTCGCCCCACACCCGGGTTTCCAGTTCCTGCCGCGTCACGACGGCCGGCGACGCTTCCATCAACGCCTGCAGGATCTTCAGCGCCGTGGGATTGAGCTGCAGCAGCTTGCCCTGTCGACGCACTTCGAGTGTGTCGAGGTTGTACTCCAGGTCGCCCACGTTGAGCACGCGGGTCTGCACCCCGCGCCCGCGGCGCGCCAGCGCATTCAAGCGGACTTCGACTTCCTGCAGGGCGAAGGGCTTGATCAGGTAGTCGTCGGCGCCCGAATCAAAGCCAGCGAGCTTGTTGTCCAGGCTGTCACGGGCGGTCAGCATCAGCACCGGCGTCTGCTTGCGCGCTTCGTTGCGCAGCTTGCGACACACTTCCAGCCCGTCGAGCCCGGGCAGGTTGAGATCGAGCACGATGGCGTCGAAGTCATGCACCACGGCCAGGTGCAGCCCCGTGATGCCATCGGCCGCGAAGTCCACGGTGTGGCCGCGGTCTTCAAGGAAGTCGCCAAGGTTGGCGGCAATGTCCTGGTTGTCTTCAATGACTAGGATGCGCATCGAACCGTCCTGTTGTGTGGTCATTCGACCGCGTTGCCGCGTCGGGGTTCCAGTGATCGCGATGGCTCCAGCGCCTCCGCATGACACGATTCTGCCAGAGCGCCCGTCAGCATCCACTTCATGCCCTGCGCGTGCATACGGTGCAATCGATCGCGCGCGTCGGCAAGCGGGGCGTCCAGTCAAACAAAAGACCCAGACGTGGGTTCGCCACGCCTGGGCCAAAAGGTGTTGCCCCGATACCGAAGCCCGCTGACCCGGGCCATTCCTGACGCGGAGAGGCAAAGCTGCGGCAGGGAAGAGGTTACGCAGGGGGCGATTAAAGCGCCGTTAAAGCCCTGGGCGGAAAGCACCGCACCTGCCTTCACGCGCGCCGGGGCCGACTGAGTCGCTTCCGGGCCCGTCGCACAGATTTGCCGTCATTTGCAGCCAACGTCGGCGAATTTGTCGCTAAAGAGAAATAACTCCCGGAGACATCCGGCATCTCGCTGCGCAGTTGCAGTTGCTCGGCCACATGCTCGACCACCGCGCCGGCCACATCCACCCCCGTCGCCTCCTCGATGCCCTCCAGGCCGGGGGACGCATTGACCTCGAGCACCAGCGGCCCCCGCGCGGAACGGATCAGGTCCACGCCGGCGACGCCCAAGCCCAGCGCCTGTGCGGCCCGCACCGCCGTCGCCTGCTCCAGCGCGGTCGGCTTGATGCCCTTGGCTTGTCCGCCGCGATGCAGGTTGGAGCGGAAGTCGCCCTTGGGCGCCTGTCGCTTCATCGCGGCCACCACCCGGTCACCGACGACGAAGCAGCGCAGGTCGGCCCCCTTGGCCTCGGCAATGAACTCCTGGACCACGAACTGGGCGTACAGCCCGCGCAGCGCCTCGATCACGCCGCGCGACGCCGACGGTTTCTCTGTCAGCATCACCCCGGCGCCCTGGCTGCCCTCGTTGAGCTTGATGACGTGGGGCGGAGGACCCAGCATCGACAGCAGGTCGGAGGTGTCGTCGGGGTTGTCGCCAAACACCGTCACCGGCAGGCCAATGCCCTGTGCGGCCAGCAACTGGTGGCTGCGCAGCTTGTCGCGGGCGCGCAGGATGGCGTCCGACGGGTTGGGGGTCCAGGTGCCCATCAGTTCGAACTGGCGCAGCACCGCGGAGCCGTAGCGGGTGACCGAGGCGCCCACGCGCGGGATGACGGCGTCGATTCCGCGCAGTTCGCGTCCTTTGTAGTGCATCTGGAACCCGTCGCTGGCGATGCGCATGTAGCAGCGCAGCGGGTCCAGCACGCGCACCGTGTGGCCGCGCGCACGCGCCGCCTCCACCAGTCGCCGCGTGGAATAGAGCTTGGTGTTGCGCGAAAGGATCGCGAGTTTCATGGCGACGGCGCCCAAGGCAGAAAGAGCGGACAGATCTGGCCGCCTTCGCGACCGGTCCAGCACAGCGTGACGCACCCAAGGTGAACCGATGCCACGCCGATGTCGACAACAGCATTCCGGCGATCGGTTGCGAAGCGATGACCACCTCGCCGGAACCAAAAACGGCGGTCAACCCGAAACGAGGTTGACCGCCGTTGGATCTGGAGCGGGTGATGGGAATCGAACCCACGCTAGCAGCTTGGGAAGCTGCAGTTCTACCATTGAACTACACCCGCG
>CBFGOS010000058.1:0-10578 GCA_965650425.1 uncultured Lysobacter sp.
GACGTGCACACCATCGCCGCGAGGGAGGGCATTTCACTGTGAGCCGTATCGCAACCAGGTTCCAGGCCCTCAAGGCCAATGGCCGCAAGGCGCTCGTTCCGTTCATCACCGCGGGTGATCCGTCCCTGGCCGCTACCGTGCCGGTGATGCACGCGCTGGTCGAAGCCGGCGCGGACATCATCGAGCTTGGCGTACCGTTCTCCGATCCGATGGCCGATGGACCCACCATCCAGCACAGCTCCGAGCGCGCCATCGCCCGTGGCGCGGGGCTGCACTACATCTTCGACACCGTGCGTGCGTTCCGCGAGCGTGATGCCGAGACCCCTGTGGTGTTGATGGGTTACCTCAACCCGGTCGAGATACGCGGCCCCGCTGCCTTCGCCGAGGCCGCTACCGAGGCTGGCGTGGACGGCATCCTGCTGGTGGACCTGCCACCGGAAGAAGCCGCCGAGTTCCGGGCTGGCTTCTCTCCGGTGGGGCTCGAACTGATCCTGTTGGCGTCGCCCACCACGTCCGAGGCGCGCATCGCCCAGCTTTGTGCCGAAGGCGAGGGTTATCTGTACTACGTCAGCTATGCCGGCGTGACCGGTGCCGACCGGCTCGACACCGGCAGCGCCAGCACCCGCCTGCACGCCATCCGGGCGGGCAGCCGCGTGCCGGTCGTTGCCGGCTTCGGCATCAAGGACGCCGCCAGCGCCGCTGCCATGGCCCGCGAGGCGGATGGGGTGGTGGTTGGCAGTGCCCTCGTGGCCAGCTTGGCCGAACAGGCCACGCCCGAGGCGGCGGCTCAGGCGGCCCGAGACTTTCTCATGCCATTGCGCGAGGCGCTGGACACTGCCGGGGCATGACAGGAGGCCTGGCGTGGGGGGGCATTTCCCGTTCCGCCCCTCCCACCCCATACACCCCCGTCTCCCGCCCCCAGCACCCCCTGAGCTAAACTGACCCGCTTGGCCGGATTCGGGCAGCCGCCCGTATCCGGCCCCCATGGATAGCCTGAACAGGGGAATACGCCACACATGTCCGGGCTCAAGAAACTCATGCCGTCCGGCATCCGCACCGAAGCCGGTGCCAACGCCAAGCGGCGCAACGTGCCCGAGGGGCTGTGGGAAAAGTGCGACCGTTGCGGCGCCGTCCTGTACCGCCCCGAGCTCGAGGAAAACCTGGAGGTCTGCCCCAAGTGCAACTTCCACATGCCGATCCGTGCCCGTGCGCGCCTGGCCTCCCTGTTTGACGAGGGCACCACGAAGGAGATCGGCGCTGAACTCGGCCCCACCGATGTCCTCAAGTTCAAGGACCAGAAGAAGTACTCCGACCGCATCAAGGCCGCCCAGAAGTCCACGGGCGAGCGCGACGCGATGGTCACGCTGGAAGGCAAGCTCAAGGGCAGCGATCTGGTCGCCGCCTCGTTCGACTTCGCCTACATGGGCGGCTCAATGGGCTCGGTGGTCGGCGAGCGCTTCACCCTGGGCGCGGAGCGCGCGCTGGCGCTGGGATGCCCGTTCGTTTGCTTCTCCGCCAGTGGCGGCGCGCGCATGCAGGAGAGCCTGTTCTCGCTGATGCAAATGGCCAAGACCTCGGCGGCCCTCGGTCGGCTCCGCGAAGCCGGTCTGCCTTACGTTTCGGTGCTGACCCACCCGACGACGGGCGGCGTGTCCGCGTCCTTCGCCATGCTGGGTGACATCAACATCGCCGAGCCCGAGGCCCTGATTGGCTTCGCCGGCCCGCGCGTCATCGAGCAGACCGTCCGTGAGAAGTTGCCGGAAGGCTTCCAGCGCTCGGAATTCCTGCTCGAGCATGGCGCCATCGACCAGATCTGCGACCGTCGCGAACTCCGTGACCGGCTGGCGCAACTCCTCGCCATGATGATGCGCCAGCCTTCGCCGCAGGAAGACGCCGAGGCGACTGCGTGAGCCGTCGTTATTTCGGAACCGACGGCATCCGTGGCCGCGTCGGCGAGGGCGTGATCTCGGCCGACTTCGTCCTGCGCCTGGGTAACGCGTACGGCCATGTGCTGCGTGCCAACGCCGAGTCGGCCGCGGGGCCGCGCGGCTGGCGCAAGCCGGTGGTGATCATCGGCAAGGACACCCGCATCTCGAACTACATGTTCGAAGCCGCCCTGGAAGCGGGCCTGGTGGCCGCCGGCGTGGACGTGCAGCTGATGGGCCCGATGCCCACGCCCGCTGTCGCGCACCTCACCCATTCGATGCGCGCCGATGGCGGCATCGTCATTTCGGCCTCGCACAACCCGCACTTCGACAACGGCATCAAGTTCTTTTCCGCCGAGGGCGAGAAGCTGGACGATGCCACCGAACTGGCCATCGAGAACGCTCTCGACCTGCCGTTCAGCACGGTTCCCTCCGAGCGCCTGGGCAAGGCCGAACGCACCCGCGACGCGATCGGCCGCTACGTTGAGGCATGCAAGAACTCGGTGCCCAAGGGGTTCGACCTCGGTGGCATGCGCATCGTCGTGGACTGCGCCAACGGCGCAACCTACCGCCTCGGCCCGCTGGTGCTGGCTGAGTTGGGTGCCCGTGTCGATGCGATCGGTGTGGACCCCAACGGACTCAACATCAACGCCGGGGTCGGTTCGACCCACCCGGACAGTCTCGCCGCACGCGTGCGCGAGACCGGCGCCGACCTGGGCATCGCCTTCGATGGTGATGGCGACCGCGTGTTGTTCGTCGACGGCGACGGCGTGGTGCGCGATGGCGACGACCTGCTCTACGTGCTCGCCAGCGACTGGCAGGCCACCGGGCGCCTGCGCGGCCCGGTGATCGGCACGTTGATGACCAACTTCGGGTTGGAACAGGCGCTGGCTGCCAAAGGCATCGGCTTCGTTCGGGCGAAGGTCGGCGACCGCCATGTCCACCAGCAGTTGCTCGCCAACGATGGCGTGCTCGGAGGCGAGGCCTCTGGCCACATCCTGTGCCTGGATCGCGCCAGCACCGGCGACGGCATCGTCAGCGCCCTGCAGGTGCTGGAAGTGCTCCAGCGCCGGGGCATGAGCCTGCGCCACGCGCTGGAGGGCCTTACCCGCGTGCCGCAGACCACGGTGAACGTGCGCTACACCAAGGGCGCCGGCCAGCCAGCCGAGGCCCCGACTGTGAGGGCGGCCTTGGCTGAGGCCCAGGCGGCCGTCGCCGGTCGCGGGCGCGCCTTCCTGCGCCCCTCGGGCACCGAGCCGGTGGTGAGGGTCACGGTCGAAGCCGATGACGCGAGCCTGGTTCAGGCCACTCTTGATCGCCTGGTGGCCGCCGTGCGCGAGGCCGCAGCCTGATTTTCGTCAAGTCGTGCCGGCCGCGTGCCGGCACACTGTTTGATCCAACCCCTGTGACACGACCATGACCCAGCCCCAGATTCCGACCCTCGACATCCGCCGCTTTGAAACCGACCGGGAAGCCTTCGTGGCCGAGCTGGGCGCGGCCTATCGCGAATGGGGCTTCGCCGGCATCCGCGGCCACGGCATCAGCGATGAGCAGATCGCCGGCGCGTACGACGCTTTCCAGCGCTTCTTCGCGCTGCCGGAAGACGTCAAGCGCAAGTACCACGTGGCGGGCGGCGGCGGTGCGCGCGGCTACACGCCGTTCGGCGTGGAAACCGCCAAGGGCGCGCAGCATTTCGACCTCAAGGAGTTCTGGCACGTCGGCCGCGAAATCGCGCGCGACTCGAAGTACGCCGACGTCATGCCGTCCAACCTGTGGCCGGAGGAAGTGGCGGATTTTCGCGAGAAGGCCTACGGCCTGTACACCTCGCTCGACCAGTTGGGTTCGCGCGTGCTGAGCGCGCTGGCACTGCACATTGGCCTGCCGGAAAACTACTTCGCCGACAAGACGGACTCGGGCAACTCGATCCTTCGCCCGATCCACTACCCGCCGATCACCACTCCGGACGTCCCCAATGTCCGCGCCGGTGCGCACGAGGACATCAACCTCATCACGCTGCTGGTTGGTGCCAGCGCCGAAGGCCTGGAAGTGCTGTCACGCAAGGGGGAATGGGTACCATTCACCGCGGACGCCGACACCATCGTGGTCAACATCGGCGACATGCTGCAGCGCCTCACCAACCACGTGTACCCGTCGACGACCCATCGCGTCGTCAACCCGCCGGGCGACAAGGCCCGCCAGCCGCGCTACTCCACGCCGTTCTTCCTGCACCCCAACCCGGACTTCCTGATCGACGTGCTGCCCTCGTGCGTCACGCCGGACAACCCCAGCCGTTACCCCGAACCGATCACCGCCCAGGGTTATCTGGAAGAGCGCCTGCGCGAGATCAAGCTCAAGTAAAGGCCACGCCGGGGCAAGCCGGAACGCGGGCGCGGTGGGGTAGAATGCCGCGCCCTCGCCGGGCGCCTTCGCGCCGGGCAGCCAAGTACAAGACCACAGGGAGTCGCTGATGCGCCGCAAGATCGTCGCCGGAAACTGGAAGCTGCACGGCAATCGTCAGTTCGCGTTCGAACTGCTGGACGCCATCGTCCCGGCGAAGCAGGGCGTGGAACTGGTCATCCTGCCGCCGCTGCCGTACGTGGGCGAGCTGGCCGAGCGTTACGAAGCCAAGGGCCTGGCTTTCGGGGCCCAGGACGTCAGCATGAACGAGAAGGGCGCCTTCACCGGCGAAGTCTCGGCCGCGATGCTCAAGGACGTCGGTGCCAGCTACGGCCTGGTCGGCCATTCCGAGCGCCGCCAGTACCACGGCGAGACCAGCGAGCTGGTGGCCCGCAAGTTCTTTGCGGCCAAGGCCGGCGGGATCACCCCCATCCTTTGCATCGGCGAAACCCTTGCCGAGCGCGAGGACGGCAAGACCGAGTGGCGCCTGGAGGAGCAGCTGGCTCCCATCCTGGAGCAGGGCGGGGCGGCCGCGTTCGAAGGCGCCATCATTGCTTATGAGCCAGTGTGGGCCATCGGAACCGGTCGGACCGCCACCCCGGACCAGGCGCAGCAGGTGCACGCATTCATCCGTAGCGAAATTGCCGCATACGATGCTAGAATCGCTGACTCGCTGCCGATCCTGTACGGCGGCAGCGTGAAGGCCGACAACGCCGCGGCGCTGTTTTCGCAGCCCGATGTCGATGGCGGTCTGGTGGGCGGGGCCTCGCTGGTTGCCGCCGACTTCAATGCCATCGCTGCGGCGGCGGCCCCCTGACGAATCGCTGGACTATCCCCGATGCTGGTGTTCCTCAACGTCATCTACGTGCTGGTCGCGGTCGCGATGATCGCGCTGATCCTGATGCAGCGCGGCGCGGGTGCGCAGGCCGGTTCCGGTTTCGGCGGTGGCGCTTCGGCCACGGTGTTCGGTGCCCGCGGTGCTTCCAACTTCCTGTCCAAGTCCACGAAGTGGCTGGCCATCGTGTTCTTCGGCATCAGCTTGTTCATGGCGTGGCACGCGACGAACACTGCGGCGGGCACCTCGGCTGATGCCCAGGACCTGGGCCTGATGTCGCAGCTGCCGGCTGCTCCGGCGCCGTCCCAGGGCGGTGCAGTCCCGACGGCTCCTGCTGCCGCGCCTGCGCAGGCCGTTCCGGCGGCGCCGGCCGCCACCGCGCCGGCTCCTTCGGCAACCCCGGCTGCTCCGGCGCCGGAGGCTGTGCCGACTGAGCAGGGCAAGGCGCCCGCTACGCCCCCGCAGGGCTGAGTTCCACGTACCAAGGTTGTAGTCCGCCGGAATGGAAAAGCCGGTGGATGGTCTGTCACGACCAAGATCGAGTCGGCTACAATAGGCGGATTCGATGGCCAGGAAGGCCAGCAGTAGCAAGCAATGCCCAGGTGGCGGAATTGGTAGACGCACTACCTTGAGGTGGTAGCGACGCAAGTCGTGGGGGTTCGAGTCCCCCCTTGGGCACCAACACAACGCGGTGTGGCACGCGCGACGGGCCGCATCAACGGCGGTGAATCGCCGAGCCAAGGCCGCAGCAGCGGCCATAGCTGAGAGAACATCGAGTGCTGGCCGAATACCTGCCGACCCTGCTGTTCATCGTCGTCGCCAGCGTCATCGGCGTCGCCCTCATCGTGGTGGGTAATACCCTCGGACCCAAGCGTCCCTCGGCGGAGAAGCTGTCTCCGTACGAGTGCGGCTTCGAAGCCTTCGAAGACGCGCGCATGCAGTTCGACGTGCGCTATTACCTCATCGCCATCCAGTTCATCATCTTTGACCTGGAAATCATCTTCATCGTGCCCTGGGCCACCGTGTTCCGCGAACTCGGTGTGGTCGGCCTTGTCGAGATGGGCATCTTCGCCAGCATGTTGTTGCTTGGCTTCGTCTACGTGTGGAAGAAGGGCGCGCTCGAATGGGAGTGATCCAGACTGTTTCGGGCCTGATGCACAACCCGCTGCCGGAAGGGCGGCTGGATGACATCCTGCTCCCGGAAGCCGACAACCCGGTCATGCAGCAGGGCTTCGTCACCACCAGCATGGACGCGCTGTGGAACTGGGCGCGCACCGGCTCGATGTGGCCGATGACGTTCGGCTTGGCGTGCTGCGCGGTCGAGATGATGCAGGCAGGCGCTTCGCGCCTGGACCTGGACCGTTACGGCGTGGTGTTCCGCCCGTCGCCGCGCCAGTCCGACGTGATGATCGTGGCCGGTACGCTGGTCAACAAGATGGCCCCGGCGCTGCGCAAGGTCTACGACCAGATGCCCGACCCGAAGTGGGTGATCTCGATGGGCAGCTGCGCCAACGGTGGCGGCTACTACCACTATTCCTATTCCGTGGTCCGCGGCTGCGATCGCGTGGTGCCGGTGGACGTGTACGTCCCGGGCTGCCCGCCGACCGCTGAGGCGCTGGTCCACGGCATCCTCCAGTTGCAGAAGAAGATCCGCCGCGGCACCAACTTTGGCGACAACAAGCAGGGTGTGCGCTGACATGGCCGGCGTTTCCGCTTCCAACGAGACCGTGATGGACTTCGTTGCGCGCCTGCAGGCGCGCTTCGCCGATGCGGCGGTCACCGTCGCCACGCCGCGTGGCGAGGTGACGATCGATGTTGCCCCCGATGCCTGGCTGGCCACCGCGCTGGCCCTGCGCGACGAGTTCGGCTTCGAGCAGTGCGTGGACGTCAGCGGCGTCGACTATCTGAGCTACGGATCGGACGAGTGGGACACTGACGTCTCCTCCGAAGGTTTCTCGCGTGGCGTTGAAGGCAAGGGCGCCGGCCGCTTCAAGTGGGGTGAGCAGCCCAATGGTGCCGCCGCCTCGCCGGAGCGTCGCTTCGCCGCGGTCGCGCACCTGCTGTCGGTGCAGCACAACCGCCGCGTGCGCCTGCGCACCTTCGCCGAGAACGACGACCTCCCGGTCGTTTCCACGCTGACCGGCGTGTGGCCCGGCACCAATTGGTTCGAGCGCGAGGCGTTCGACCTGTTCGGCATCATCTTCGAAGGCCACCCGGACCTGCGCCGCATCCTGACCGACTATGGCTTCGTCGGCTATCCGTTCCGCAAGGACTTCCCGCTGATCGGCAACGTCGAGGTCCGCTACGACGCCGACAAGAAGCGCGTGGTCTATGAACCCGTTTCCATCGAGCCGCGCGTGGGTGTGCCGCGCGTGATCCGCGATGATGCGCGCTACCAGACTGCCGTGGGTGAGGCCGCCCAGCGCGCCGAGGTGAAGAAGTGAGCGTTCCTGCGTCCAGCGTGAATACCTCGGGCCTTAAGGCGACCGAGATCCGCAACTACACCATGAACTTCGGCCCGCAGCATCCGGCCGCGCATGGTGTGCTGCGCCTGATCCTGGAAATGGACGGCGAGGTCGTGCAGCGTGCCGACCCGCATGTGGGCCTGCTGCACCGCGGCACCGAGAAGCTCGCCGAGTCCAAGCCGTTCAACCAGTCGATCGGCTACATGGATCGCTTGGACTACGTGTCGATGATGTGCAACGAGCACGCTTACGTGCGCGCCATCGAGACCCTGATGGGGATCGAGGCGCCGGAGCGCGCGCAGTACATCCGCACGATGTTCGACGAGATCACCCGCATCCTGAACCACCTGATGTGGATCGGCTCCAACGCGCTCGACCTGGGTGCGATGGCCGTGTTCCTGTACGCCTTCCGCGAGCGCGAAGAGCTGATGGACTGCTACGAGGCGGTTTCCGGCGCGCGCATGCACGCGGCGTACTACCGTCCGGGCGGCGTGTACCGCGACCTGCCGGACCGCATGCCGAAGTACAAGGAGTCGCCGTGGCGCAAGGGCCAGAAGCTCAAGCGCTTCAACGAGTGGCGTGAAGGTTCGCTGCTGGATTACCTGGAGCGCTTCACCGAGGACTTCCCCAAGCGCGTCGACGAATACGAGACGCTGTTGACCGACAACCGCATCTGGAAGCAGCGCACCGTCGGCATCGGCGTCGTTTCGCCGGAGCAGGCGCTGGCCTGGGGCATGACCGGCGCGATGATCCGCGGCTCGGGCATCGCCTGGGACCTGCGCAAGAAGCAGCCTTATGCCAAGTATGCCGAGATGGATTTCGACATCCCGGTGGGCGTCAACGGCGACTGCTACGACCGTTACCTGGTCCGCGTGGCCGAGATGCGCCAGTCCAACCGCATCATCCAGCAGTGCGTGAAGTGGCTGAAGGCCAATCCGGGCCCGGTCATCGTCGACAACTTCAAGGTCGCTCCGCCGTCGCGTGAGGGCATGAAGGACGACATGGAAGGCCTGATCCACCACTTCAAGCTGTTCTCCGAGGGCTACTGCGTGCCCGCCGGCGAGACCTACGCCGCCGTCGAAGCGCCCAAGGGCGAGTTCGGCTGCTACCTGGTGTCCGACGGTGCCAACAAGCCGTTCCGCGTGAAGCTGCGCGCGCCGGGCTTCGCGCACCTGTCGTCGATGGACGAAATCGTGAAGGGCCACATGCTGGCCGACGTCGTGGCGATGATCGGTACCTACGATCTCGTGTTCGGCGAGGTCGACCGCTGATCGCGGCGGCCGTTGAGGAACTGAACCAATGAAGGCGACTGGAAATTTCGAGGCCTGTCAGAACGTCGACCCGATGGTCGTGCTGTCCGACAAGACCCGTGCGCACATCGACCACTGGCTGACCAAGTTCCCGCCGGACCGCAAGCGTTCGGCGGTGCTGCAGGGGCTGCATGCCGCGCAGGAACAGAACGAGGGCTGGCTGAGCGACGAGCTGATCGCCGCCGTGGCCAAGTACCTGGACCTGCCGCCGGTGTGGGCGTACGAAGTCGCCAGCTTCTACTCGATGTTCGAGACCCAGAAGGTCGGCCGCAACAACGTCGCCTTCTGCACCAACATCAGCTGCTGGCTCAATGGCGCAGAGGACCTGGTCAAGCACGCCGAGCAGAAGCTGGGCTGCAAGCTGGGCGAATCCACCGCCGACGGCCGCGTCTACCTCAAGCGCGAGGAAGAGTGCGTGGCTGCGTGCTGCGGCGCGCCGGTGGTCGTCATCAACGGTCATTACCACGAGAAGCTCGACACCGCGAAGGTGGACGAACTGCTCGACGGGTTGAAGTGAGGCAGGGACAGATGGCGCACTCGCACCACGACTACTCGAAGGGCTACGGCCCGGTCGGCCCGGCCCCGCAGGAGCACAACGTCGTCTACACGACGCTGCACTACGACACCCCGTGGTCGTACGAGAACTACCTCAAGACCGGTGGCTACGCCGCCTGGCGCAAGATCCTCACCGAGAAGATCGAGCCGGCCGCGGTGGTCGAGATGGTCAAGCAGTCCGGCCTGCGCGGTCGTGGCGGCGCGGGCTTCCCGACCGGCCTGAAATGGAGCTTCATGCCCAAGGGCCCGGGTCAGAAGTACATCCTGTGCAATTCCGATGAGTCCGAGCCGGGAACGGCCAAGGACCGCGACATCCTGCGCTACAACCCGCACGCCGTGGTCGAAGGCCTGGCAATTGCCTGCTACGCCACCGGTTCCACCGTGGCCTACAACTACCTGCGCGGTGAGTTCCACCACGAGCCGTTCGAGCATTTCGAGCAGGCGCTGAAGGAAGCCTACGAGAACGGCTGGCTGGGCAAGAACGTGCTCGGCAGCGGTGTGGACGTGGACATCTACGGTGCCCTCGGCGCTGGCGCGTACATCTGCGGCGAAGAAACCGCGCTGATGGAGTCGCTGGAAGGCAAGAAGGGCCAGCCGCGCTACAAGCCGCCGTTCCCGGCCAATTTCGGTCTGTACGGCAAGCCGACCACGATCAACAACACCGAGACCTACGCCTCGGTGCCGGCGATCATCCGCAATGGCGGTGAGTGGTTCCTCAACCTCGGCAAGCCCAACAACGGCGGCCCGAAGATCTTCTCGGTCTCCGGTCACGTCGCCAAGCCGGGCAATTACGAGATCCGTCTGGGCACGCCGTTCGCCGACCTGCTGGCGATGGCCGGCGGCCTGCGCCCGGGCCGCAAGCTCAAGGCCGTGATCCCGGGTGGCTCCTCGATGAAGGTGCTGCCGGCCGACGCCATGATGGCCTGCACCATGGACTACGACTCGATCCAGAAGGCCGGTTCGGGCCTGGGTTCGGCAACACCCGCTCCGGCTTCAGCCCGCGCGCATCCTCCAGCGTGATCTCGTCATTCCGCCGAATCTCCATCGGCGCGTTCAATTCCCCCAGATATTGCACCAGGTTGTACGTGAAT
>CBFGOS010000059.1:0-10395 GCA_965650425.1 uncultured Lysobacter sp.
CGGTTGGAGAACTGGACCAGCACGTCGTCGCCGGCTTCGTGGCCCAGCGTGTCGTTGATCCGCTTGAAGTCGTCGACGTCGGCAAAAAGCAGGGCCAGCTGCCGTCCGGCGCCGTGCAAGGTCAACAGGCGCTGGTCCAGCGCCTCACGGAACGCCAGCCGGTTGTGCAGGCCGGTCAGCGCGTCGGTATAGGCCATGCGGCGGATCTCGCGGTCGTGCCGGGCCACGCTGGTGCCCATGCGCGAGAATGCGTTCATCAGGTCGCCGATCTCGTCGTGGCGCCCGTTGGCCGGCAATGCCGTATCGAAATGGCCGGCCTCGATGGCCCGCGCCGCGTCGGCCAACTGGCGGATGGGCCGCACCAGCGAACGCTGGATGAGCCACGCCATGCCCGCCGCCAGTGCAGCCAGCACGGCCCCCAGCAACCCGATCCACAGCAGGTGTTGCTGCCCCAGTGCCTGCAGCTGTCCGCGCAGCCCGGCGGTGGCGCGCTCCTGCTGCTGGCGCACGACGTTGAGGTCGTACCCCGCCCGGACACCGCCAATGCGCAGGTCGCCGATCGTGATCGGCGCCGAGACGTCCATGGTGTCGCCCGACACCTGGGTGTGGATGCGACGGGCCGCGATGGCTTCATACGCCATCGGATCGTTCATGAGCTGGCCGTACTCGGGGATGTCCTCGCTGCCGTCGTGGATGATGCGCCCCTGCGCGTCGAACACTTTCACGTAGCGCGTGCCGGGTTGCCGCAGCGTGGTCTGGCCAAGCCGGCCGATCGCGTCCAGATCGAAGTAGTACAGGGGGTTGGCCATGGCCTGGGCCAACCCGCCCACGACGCTCTCGGCGTTGCGACGCAACGTGTCGTTGGCCATGTCCTGCATCGCGGCACGGCTGGTGACTTCGACCGCTTCCTGCATGCGCTGCTGGCGCTGCCACAGCACCCCCATCGCGGACAGGACCAACAGCACCACCAGCCCCATCAACAACAGGAAACGGGCCTGAAGCCCCAGTCGCAACTTCATTCGACCTCCCGGTGCACGCGATCGATCCGGGTGGCCAGCCGCGAAAGCGACGCCCGGGCCGCCTCGTCCAGAGGCAGGAAACGCGTGGTACGGAAGAACTTCAGCAGTGCCTCGCTCGCGTCCGGGTCGGACGCGGCATCCACCAGGACCTGGGCCAGGCGATCGCGCACCCGTTCGTCCAGGTTGCCGCGCACCAACTCCAGGGCGCGGGGGTACGGTTCGGATTTGCCGATGATCACGAAGTCGCGCGCGAAGGTTGGTGGCATGCGCCGGGGGTTTTCCCAATCCAGGTTGCTCATCGCGCCCGCGTCGACCAGGCGCTTGTGGACCCACGTGGAAATGTTCAGTTCCGATCGCGCGAACAGGTACCCCACTTCGTCGGACGCCACACCGTCGGTCGGCGACAACAGAAGTTCCAGGCGCAGCCCGAGCCCCAGCAGTTCCGCCGCGGGCACGTAATAAGCACTGGTCGAAGAAAACCGCTGGAACGCGACGCTATGGCCGCGCAGGTCGTCCAACGACTGGATGCCGCTGTCGCGCCGCGCGAAGAAGATGCTGCGGTAGTAGCTGGTGCCGTCGCGTTCGGTCAGCAGGATCGGCTGCGCGTTCGCCCGGTCCTGCAACAGGACGGCGCTCGCGGCGGTTTCGGTGACCCAGTCCACTTTGCCGCGGCGCAGGTAGCTGGCCATCTGCTGCGCGTCCTTGGCCATCAGGATCTGGCCCTCGCGGATGCCGACGTTGGCCATGCGCGGCACCACGTAATCCAGCAACGGCTTGAGTTGGGCGTAGTGCTCATGTGGATCGTCGCTGATCCGGCCAAGCACGAGCACGCCATCGTCCGAACCCGCCTTGACCGGGAACGCCGCGCCACAGACAAGTCCCAGCAATGCCAGGGCGAGGCCACGAAACTGAACGATCAAGGAACACATCCGGAGACCAGACCGTTTCGCAGACTAAACGAAACCGTTCCGCACGGGTATACGCCCAGCAGCGACGGCATCACTCCGGCCGAAGCCACTCCCATCGCTCGGCAAGGGGCCGGGCAGGCAATCAACCCGACTTGACGCCCAGGCGAGCCGTGCGTTCGACGTCGGCAAGGATGCCGCGCAGCAGGCGGACCTCCCGCTCGTCCATATCCGCCCGCAGGAACAGCCGGCGCAACTTGCGCATGGCCGACTCGGGCACCCGCCCCTTGTGGAAGTCGATCAGGTCCAGCACGTCTCCCAGCTGGCTGAAGAAGCCCTCCAGTTGCGCGTGGGAGGCAGGCGGGTCGGCCCGCTCGGTCGCCGGCGCGACGCTCGGCGACGGCGTGGCGGGCGCACCGCCTTCAAGTCCCAGCAGGGCCAGGCGCAGCTCGTAGGCCAGCACCTGCACCGCCATGGCCAGGTTGAGCGAGCTGTAGTCGGGGTTGGCCGGGATATGCACGGCCGCGTGGCATAGCTGCAGCTCCTCGTTGTCCAGGCCGGTGCGCTCGCGACCGAATACCAGCGCGACCTCGCCCCCCTCGCCGGTGCGACCGACGGCGCGCGCCGCGGCATCGGCTGGCAGCAGCTCCTCCAACGCCACGCGTCGGCTGCGCGCAGTGCAGCCCAGGACGAAGTGGCAGTCGGCCACCGCTTCGGCCAGGGTGGCGTGGGTCACGGCCGCGGCCAGCACGTCGTCGGCGCCGGCCGCCAGGGAGTACGACTCGGCATTGGGCGCCTTCTCGGGCGCCACCAGGACCAGCCGCGAAAGGCCCATGGTCTTGATGGCGCGGGCCGCGGAACCGATGTTGCCGGGGTGCTGGGTGCCGACCAGGACGATGCGCAGGCGGCTGGCGAGTGCGTGGGGGGCGGTGTTCATCACCGGTAATGGTAAACTGGTCGGCCGGCCTCGAGCCGGATCGTTCTTTATCGTCGCCAGTCCGTCCCCCACCTCAGCCACGAGAGGCCCGTTGCCATGCAGAAACCCGCCGTCACCCTCATGGTCAAGGCCGCCCGCGCCGCCGGCAACGTGCTGTTGCGCCACATGTACAAGCTGGACGCGCTGAACGTAGTGGAAAAGGACCGGATGGACTTCGCCAGCGAAGTCGACGGACTGGCCGAAAAGGAAATCATCAAGGAGTTCCGCCGCTCCACCCCGGACTACGGCATCCTCGGCGAGGAAAGCGGTCCGCTCAACGGCGCCGAGGGCAGGGCCCGCTATGTCTGGGTCATCGACCCGCTGGACGGCACCAGCAACTACCTGCGCGGCATCCCGCACTTCTGCGTGTCCATCGCGTTGCTGGAGGCGGGCGAACCCATCCATGGCGTGATCTTCGACCCGCTGCGCAACGAACTGTTCACCGCCAGCCGCGGCAGCGGCTGCGTGCTCAACGAGAAGCGCGTGCGCGTGGCCGACCGCAAGGACCTCAACGGCGCGATGCTCATCACCGGCTTCCCGCCGCGCGAGCGCTCCCGCGCCAGCGCCCAGCTCAAGTGCGTGGACGCGCTGCTGAACGAGGCGGAGGACATCCGCCGCACCGGTTCCGCCGCGCTGGACCTGGCCTATGTGGCCTGCGGCCGCGCCGACGCCTACTTCGAGGCCGGCGTGAAGCCGTGGGACATCGCCGCCGGCGCGCTGATGGTGCGCGAGGCGGGCGGCAAGGTCTGCGATTTCCGCGGGCGCACCACCGGCCCGATGGACGTGCGGGGCATCAACCCCCGCCCGCTGGTGGCGGGCAACGTGCGCGTGGCCGAACTGCTGCAGCAGCGCATCGTCAACACGGGCTACGCCGCCGCGTTCGACTGATCGGCGCCACCCCGGGTTAACCCGGGGCGGCCAACGGTCACCGCCAACGCAGTGAGATCCCAATGCAAGGGCCGTGGTGTCATCGCCGCGGCCCTTTTCTGTATGCACCCGTGCAGCCCTCGCCTGCCTGGGTGAAACCATGCGCACGTCCAAACTCTCGCCACTGGAACGCGTCCTGCACCTGCTGGCTTCGGTGCGGCCCGGCGAAGGCCGCTGCATCGCGCTCATGGTGGCGCAGGTGTTCCTGCTGCTGCTCGCCTACTACTTGATCCGGCCATTGCGCGAAGCGTTGATCCTGGCCGAAGGCACGTCCGTGGTACGCAGCTACGCGGTTGGTGCGGTGGCGGTGACGCTGATCTTCCTGATCCCGCTGTACAAGCTCCTGTTCGACCGGCTGGACGGCCACGGCGGGAAGTCCACCGTGCTGCGCTGGGTGATGGGCTTCTTCATCACCAACCTGCTGGTGTTCTGCGCATTGGGCGCGGCCGGCGTGCCCATCGGCGTGCCGTTCTTCGTCTGGGTGGGCGTGTTCAGCGTGATGCTGCTGGCGCAGTTCTGGGCATTTGCGGCTGACCTGTACAACATCCGCAGTGGCCAGCGGCTGTTCGCGATCATCGCGGTGGGCGCTGCGATGGGCGCATGGTGCGGAAGCCGCCTCTCAGGGTGGCTGATCCAGGCCGTCGGCCCGTTCGTGTTGATGCTGGTTGCGGCCGCGTTGCTGCTTGGGGCGTTGGGCATGAGCCTGCTCGTCGAGCGCAGCATCCCCGCAGGCGCCCGCGCGAATGAAGATCCGCGACCTGCAAAGCGGGCGACGCATGGGTTCGGCGAACTGCGCTCGGGCTTCGACGTGGTCATGCGCAGCCGCTACCTGCTGCTGATCGCGGTGTTTGTCGCGTTGGTCAACTGGATCAACTCCACCGGCGGCTTCATCCTCGCCAGTTTCGTGGATGAGTACGCCGCCCAGCAGGTCGCGGCCGGCGACGTCGAGGCGGAGCGCGCGCTCATCGGCAAGTTCTATGGCGATTACTTTGCCTGGATTACCTTGCTGCAGCTTTTCCTGCAGATGTTCGTGGTATCGCGCATATTGAAGTACCTTGGCATGCGCGCGGCCCTGGTGATGCTCCCGGTGGTGATGGTGGCCAACTACGGGCTCATGGCCTGGATGCCGGTGTTCGCGCTGGTCCGGATGACCATGATCGCCGAAAACAGCGTGATCTATTCGTTGCATGGCACCAGCTGCCACTCACTTTTCCTGCCCCTGACGCGCGAGCAGAAGTATGTCGGCAAGACGACCATTGATACGTTCTTCTGGCGCTTCGGCGACCTGCTGCACACACTGACCATCGTGATCGCGGTGCAATGGCTGGAGATCGGGATGGGACGGGTGATGCTGTTCAACCTGGCGCTGGCCGTGACGGCATTTGGGGTTTCGCTGCTGATCGGTCACCACCATGCGCGCGCCGTCGCGGCACATCGTGGCCGCGGAGTGGCTCCTACGCGCCGCGGGTACGTCGGCACCAGCCGAGGACGCGCCTAGCGGTCAGGGCGCTGCACGCAATGCCTTCGCCCGGGCGACCAGCGCGCGGATCTGGCGGATGTGCAGGTATGGCGCCAACGGTGCCAGCCGCTCTGGCGTGAGGTTGGCGAGCGCATCCCGTAATTGCGGCGAAACGACGATGGCCGTATTGCGCAACTCGGGAGGCAAGCCCTCCTCGGTGCTGAACGCGCGCGTGTGGTCGATCATCCACACCTGCCAATTGGCGTCATACAGGATGTTGCCGGTGTTGCGATCCAGGTTGTGAATCAGCACGTCGAACGCGTTGATCAGCTGGTGCTGGCGGGAGAAGCTGCAGTCCGAGTCGTACTGCAGCTTTTGCTGTATGCGGTCCGTTTCGTTGTGCGCGCCCTCCACCCAGTACTGCACCAGGCCGCGTTGACGGCCCACCTGGCGCTCCACCGCCACCGGCACCTGTTGAAGGCCAAGGATGCGATCGAGCTTGTAGGCGGCGATCTCGTACTGGTAGCGATCCGCCTTGTCGTACCTGCGTTCCCAGCGGCCATTGGGACGGATGTCAGGGTCACTGTCGAACGTCTTGAAGACCGCGCGCAGGCGCTGGCCACCGCGCTCCAGGGTCAGGCGTCGCGGCTTGGTCACGCCCAGGTCCAGTTCCTCGTCCTTGATGATCGGCGCATTGAGCAGGAACTCCTCCAACTGTGCATCGCTCATGCCCAATGGGCGTACCCATTCTCGGTTCGCCTCGTTGCGCGGAGGGGCCAGGCCCTGCCCAAGATGGAAGGCCTGGGTGCGACCGCCCTCGATGACCAGGGCCGCGGGGATGCCACCATACGCAGGCTTGTTCATCCCGGTATCGATACGGGCCACTTGCGCGCCCAAGCGCAAGCTGACCCGGTGATCCAGGGTCGGGGTGTGCCCCACCACCATCCGTCGCGCGCCCAGCGAACGCAGTGCCGCGCTGGCAACCGCCGACTCCGTGTACGGATGGCACACCGAACTGCCGCGGTACCAGACCGGGCCGTGGGACTGGAACGGCAATCCCTTCACCGCCGCCACGATGGCCTGCGCTTGTCCGCGCGACGGCGGCGGGCTGGCGGGATCCGGGACGGGGGCAGACGCCAATGCATTGGCAACCGCAAGGATCCGGTCGAAATCATCGGTGGGCTTGAGCGCGCCGCCTGCCACCAGTGCGTGCCAGCTTTCCGCGAAGGCACGCACGTCACGCAGGGCCGCGGCATTGACCTGCTCCAGCGTCTGCCCGATCAGCCTGTCCGACAGCCCCCCGTGCACGAAGAGGTCATCGTTGATCGTGATCATGACCGGTCGTTGCAGCAGCCATCGACCGATGCGCCCGTCCGGCGCCAGAGCCTGCATGCGCTCCAGGTAGCCGCGACGGGCTCCGATGGCCGTGTCGCGCAACTCGCCCTCCTTGGTGGCGTAGGTTGCGAACTCACCGGGACTGACATAGCGCAGGTCGCCGGTCAGCGACATCACTTCATGGTTGCCCAGCAACGGGTGCACCGCGCCGCCGGCGGCTGCGGCCTCGCCTTGAAGGCGCATGAGCAGCTCGACGACCTTCAGCGCCTCGTCACCGCGACTGAACAGGTCTCCCGTCGAGACCAGGTGGGTGCGACCTCCCGTCCAGCGCAGGCTGGCATCGACCAGGCCGGTGCCTTTCAGCACCTGTACGAACTCCGGATATGCGCCATGCACGTCACCGATGGCGACCACCCGGTCGACATTGCTGAACCGATTGGGCTGAGCGGAGGCCGAGGCGGCGAGAACTGCCAGCAACAGGCCGGCGGCCCGCCAGACCCATGGGCCACGAAGCCTTCCAGGCTGGGTAGACGGGCGCATCGTGGCCACTCCATCCGGGCATGACCACTAGAACGGAAAGAGGCCGCGCAAGGCGGCCTCTTCCGGTCTAAGCGATGCGCCAGGACTCAGGGGCGACGCGCAAGCGCGGCCTCGTCCTTGGACTTGGGCATCAGATCCTGCTTGGTGACCTTCAGCGGGCCCAGGGTCAGCAGCGGGGCCGCAACGAAGATCGAGGAGATGGTACCCAGCACGATGCCGACGATCATCGCTTCGGCCATGCCCTCCAGCGAACCGCCGCCGTATACGTACAGGGCCACCACGGTCAGGAGCGCCACCACCGAGGTGATCACGGTACGCGACAGGGTCTGGTTGATCGAGGTGTTGAGGATCGACACCGGGTCGGCACGCATCGAGCGGAAGTTCTCTCGCACGCGGTCGAACACCACGATGGTGTCGTTGATCGAGAAGCCCATTACCGACAGCACGCCGGCCAGCACGGTGAGGTCGAACTCGCGCCCGCTGATCGCGAACCAACCCAGCACCACGACCACGTCGTGCAGGGTGGTCAACACCGCCGAGACCGCGAACTTCTTCTCGAAGCGGAACGAGATGTACAGCAGGAAGCCAACCACGACGAAGATCAGCGCCCAGACGCCGTTCTGCGCCAGGTCCTTGCCCACCTGCGGGCCGACGAACTCGCTGCGCAGCACGGTGCCAGGGTTGCCTTCGAAGGCCAGCGCCTTCTGCACGGCCTGCGCGGTGTTGTGCTGTTCGTCCGCACCGGGCTCGCCGCCCTCCTTGGGCTGCAGGCGGATCAGCAGGTCGTTGCCCGAGCCGAAGGTCTGCACCTGCGCGCCTGCAAAGCCGGCGTTGTCCAGGCGGGAACGCACGTCATCGATGTCCACCGGGCGCTCGAAGCGCAGTTCGGTGACGGTGCCGCCGGTGAAGTCCAGGGCGAAGTTGAAGCCCTTGAACGCCATCGCGCCGATGGAGACCAGCAGCAACGCCAGCGCCAGCCCCAGAGACGCCCAACGCAGGCGCATGAAGTTGAAGTTGCTGTCGTACGGGAAAACATTGAACGGTTTCATGGTCGTGCGCTTCCCGTCAGATAGCGATGGACTTGAGCTTGCGGCGGCGGCCGTAGATCAGCGTGGCAATGCCGCGCGAGACCGAGACCGCGGTGTACATCGAGGTCAGGATGCCGACGATGGTCGAGATGGCGAAGCCCTTGACCGGGCCCGTGCCGAAAGCGAACAGCGCCACACCGGCCAGGATCGCGGTCAAGTTGGCGTCGGCAATCGTGCCCGAGGCCTTCTCGTAACCGGTGGCAATGGCGGCGTGGGGTGGCATGCCTGCCCGCAATTCCTCGCGTATGCGCTCGTTGATCAGCACGTTGGCGTCAACCGACATGCCCACCGTCAGGGCGATACCGGCCAGACCCGGCAGGGTCAGCGTGGCACCGAACAGGGACATCACCGCGATCAGCGCCAGCATGTTGATCAGCAACGCCAGGCAGGTGATCACGCCGAACATGCGGTAATAGACCAGGAAGAAGCCCAGCGCGAACAGGAACGAGAACGCAACCGCGCGCATGCCGCGCTCGACGTTCTCCCGGCCCAGGCTGGGGCCGACGATGCGCTCTTCGATGAAGTCCATCGGCGCGGCCAGAGAGCCGGAACGGATCTGGCGGGCCAGGTCGGTGGCGAACTGGGCACTCTCCAGGCCGGTGGTCTGGAATTCCTTGCCGAACACGCCGTTGATCGTGGCGACCGAAATCACCTCCTCGCTCACGCGGGTCGTGCGGATTTCCTGGCCGTCCACCATGCGCACCTCGGGGATGCGCTCGATGTACACCACCGCCATCGGCTTGCCGACGTTGTTGGAGGTGAAATCGAACATGCGCTGGCCGCCGGCACTGTTCAGGGTCACCGACACGGCCGGCGAACCCGACTGCGAATCAAACATCGACGTCGCGCGGACCAGCTGGTCGCCGGTGGCGATCACGCGCTTGCTGAGCAGGATCGGCATCGGCTTGCCGTCCGGGCCCTTCTCGGTGCGGTAATAGAGCTTGGCGTCCGGCGGGATGATGCCGCTGGCCACGGCATCGTAGGCATTGGCCTCGAGCGCGGCGCGGTATTCCAGGGTTGCCGTAGCACCCAGCACGCGCTTGGCCTGCGCGGTGTCCTGCACGCCCGGCAGCTGGACCACGATGCGGTCCTCGCCCTGGCGCTGGATGATCGGCTCGGCCACGCCGAGCGAGTTGATGCGGTTGCGCAACGTGCCAACGTTCTGCTCGATGGCTTCGATGGCGAGGCGCTTGATCTCCGCCTCCGGCAGCAGCACGGTCACGACGTTGCCCGTCGCCTCCACCTGCATGCCCTGCTGGCTGGTGAGCAGCAACTCCCGCGCCTTCGCGGCGTCTGCCGGATTGGACAGCGTGGCAACGACGGTGTTGTTGGCGCGACGCTCGACCGACTCGTAGCGGATACGGCTGTCGCGCAACTGGGCACGGATGCCTTCGGCAGTGGCGTCCAGTCGCTTCTCGATCGTCGCCTTCTGGTCCACCTGCATGGTGAAGTGCACACCACCCTGAAGGTCCAGGCCCAGCGTCATCGCGCGAGCCCCGATCTTCTCCAGCCACGCCGGCACGGTGGACGCCAGGTTCAGCGCAACGGTGTACTCGTTGCCCAGCGCCGGACGCAGCACGTCGGCCGCCTTGCCCTGCGCTTCCGGGTCGTTCAGGCGCACCAGCAGGTTGCCCTTGTCGATCTCGACCAGCTTGGGGGTGATGCCCGCCTTGGCCAGGTCGGCCGAGACACGGGTCTTCAATGCCTCGTCCACCACCGCGCCGCGGTTGGCGGTGACCTGCACGGAACTGTCCTGCGGGTACATGTTGGGCAACGCATACAGCGTGCTCAGCACGAGTACGACCAGGATGACGAAGTACTTCCAGCGTGCGTAAGTCAGCATCGATTGGACCCCACGGCGGCGCTTGGGCCGCCGTCTATCGGCGTAAGAATGGCGTCAGCAGGTGTTGGAGCCGGCTCAGGCCGACTTCAACGTGCCCTTGGGCAGGACGTTGGCGACCGCGCCCTTCTGCACGCGGATCTGCACGTTGTCGGCCACTTCAACGGTGATGAAGTTCTCACCGATGTCGGTGACGCGGCCGGCGATGCCGCCATTGGTCAGGACTTCGTCGCCCTTGGACAGCTTTTCCAGCATCGCCTTGTGTTCCTTGGCGCGCTTCATCTGCGGACGGATCATCAGGAAGTA
>CBFGOS010000060.1:0-10381 GCA_965650425.1 uncultured Lysobacter sp.
GGAGGTCGGGAAGGCCGGCGGCATGCAACGCGCCAGGCGCGCAGGCATCCAGTTCCGGCGCCAGTTCGCGCAGCATGCCGATGTAGTCGGAAGTCTTGAACCGACGTGGCAGCACCAATGCCTTGCAGCCAACGTGGCGCAGCGCGAACGCCAGCTCATGGGTGCGGTAGGCCGGGTTGATGTTGACCAGCACCAGGCCCGCTCGCGGCGTGGCGAACTGCATCAGCACCCATTCGGCGCGATTGAGCGACCAGATGCCAATGCGGTCGCCCGGGCTCAGGCCGAGCTGCAGCAGGCCTGACGCAAGCCGATCCACCGCCGTGTCGAAGGTGGCGTAGTCCATGCGCACGCCTTGGTCCCGGACGATGAGCGCGGGCTGACGGGGCCATGTCCGGGCGACCCGCGCGAGCATGTCGCCGACGGTTTCCTCAAGGAGCGGGACGCTGCGGTCGCCAATGACGTGGCTGGGGCCGGGTTCGGAAAGCGTGGTCATCCAGGCAGGATAGCGGCCGCCCTACCGGCGAAACGATGCGCCTTTGGTATCAGCGGTTGGTCAACGTCGATCGCGCGGACACGCCCTCGGTCGCGGCACGGCGCCATTACTGGCGCAACAACGGTGGGGCTTGTTCGGTTACTGCGTCAAAGCGTGCCAGCGGCGTCTCATCCGGGCATCGTTGGTCCGGGAAGCCGAACTCGCCCCGCAACGAGCGGCCGCAATCGGCCAGCGCTTCGAACGCCGCCCCTGGCTGCATGCATTGGTTGTCGAAGGCCCTCCCGAAGGCGTCGCGCCTGCGCGCGAAGTCCTCGCCGCACTTGCGGGCCACGCGAATGCGGTCCAGGTCCTCTTGCGCGGCGTTGGTGCCGGACAATCCGTACTGGCGAAGCTCTGCCGTGTTCAGCAACAGCAGGTTGCGGGCCGGAATGGTCATCATGCGGTCGGCCAGGTGCGCGGCCACGCCGTTGCGCGACAGGTAGTCGCGCAATTGCTGGGTGATGTCGCGCAGTTCGTCGTTCAACTCGGCTCGCGTCGTGGCGGTGGACTTGAGCCGCATCAGCCGATGGATGCCGACCTTGCCCGCGATGGAGCGGGTGTCGCCCGCGGCCAGCACCAGCACGCATGCGCTGTGGCACAGGGAGCCATCGCGCACCCAGATCGACCAGCGCGATTCCGCGATCTGGTCGCCGACGCGGATTGCTTCTTCCACCTGGCCACCGGCCGAGTCGATGTCGAGCACGCGGTTGCGGATCTCCATGCGGTCAGCGATCTCGGTGACTCGGACCATCAACGCCGTGAAACCCGCATCGATCTTGCCCCGGTATCGCAGTCGGACCATGCCGGCGTCGCGGCATTCCGACAGCACGTCGACCAGGTTGAAGAACTCCAGCGCGCCGATGCGCTCGCCGTCGCCTTCGCGGTCGTAATCGTAGTGGCAGCTGACCCGCGCGGTGCCGCTGTCCAGCGTCGCCGGTGGCCAGTATGTGAAATCGGGCGTGGCCGGTGTCGTTGCCTTGGGGGGCGCCGAGGGTGCCTGCGCGCTTCGGTCTTCCGCCAGCGTGACCACTGGCGCGGGGGCGTCGGTGGGATTGGTGGGTGGTGCTGTACCGGTGCATCCCGCCAGCGCGGCGGTCATGACCGTCGCGAGGAAAATCGGGAGGCGGAACTTCGTCATGACGCGGAGGCCGCTGAGTCGTGGGGTGTGGCCATTATTCTCCAATCAACGTGCTTAACCCATCACATCCGGACCGCCGCCGGACGGACTTTCACCGTCGGCGGCCCACGAATGGCTAGGATCAACCTCCATACCCGGCAGCACGGCCTTTGCCCGTTGGACCATTCGTCGCGCCACGCCCGCCGTCCCGTCATGCCCCGCGCGATCATCGCGCTGGGTCTGGTGAGCCTGTTCACCGACATGGGGTCGGAGATCGTTCACAGCCTGCTCCCGGTGCTACTGGCCGGCAGCCTTGGCGCCAGCGCGCTGGTCATCGGGCTGATCGAGGGTGCCGCAGAGGCGCTGGTGCTGGTCACCAAGGTCTTCTCCGGTTACATCAGCGACCGGGTGGGGCGGCGAAAACCCCTGGTGTTGTTGGGCTACGGGCTGGCGGCCGCGGTCAAGCCCTTGTTCCCGCTTGCCGATTCGGTGGCCACGGTGACGACCGCCCGCCTGCTCGATCGTCTTGGCAAAGGCGTTCGCGGCGCTCCACGCGATGCGCTGGTCGGCGATCTCGCTCCCCGCGAGATCCGGGGCGCCGCGTTCGGACTGCGGCAGTCCATGGATACCGTTGGTGCGTTCCTCGGGCCGCTGCTGGCCGTCGTTCTGATGCACGTGTTTGCCAACGACATCCGGACCGTGTTGTGGTTCGCAGTGGTCCCGGGGGTGGTGGCGGTGTTGTTGCTGCTCAAGGTGCCGGAGCCCGCCGACCACGTGCGCAAACCGGCACGGCTGCCGCTCAACCGCCAAGGGCTGGCCCACCTCGGCCGTCCGTTCTGGTGGCTGGTGCTCCTGGGGCTGGTGGTCGCACTGGCACGGTTCAGCGAGGCCTTCCTGGTCCTCCGTTCCACCGACCGGGGGCTGCCGGTGGCCTGGGTACCGATGGTGCTGGTGGTGATGAGCGCCGTGTACGCACTGACCGCGTATCCGGCCGGGTACCTGTCCGACCGCATGTCCCGGTCCACGCTGCTGGCATTGGGCATGGCGGTGCTGGTGCTGGCCGACGTGGCGTTGGCGCTGTCGGATGGATTGGTGCTGCTGTTCACCGGCATTGCGCTGTGGGGACTGCACATGGGGCTGACCCAGGGCATCCTGGCCAGCCTCGTCGCCGATCTCGCCCCCGAGGCCTATCGCGGCACCGCGTTTGGGGTGTTCAACCTGGCGTCGGGCGGTGCGTTGCTCGTCGCCAGTGCGCTCGCGGGGTGGTTGTGGGACCGCCACGGTCCACCGGCCGCCTTCTGGATGGGGGCCATCGTCGCCGGCCTCGCCGCCTTCGCAACGCCATGGCTGGCTCGCGCCATGAAACCGTCATCTGCCTGACCTAGCGTGCATCAGGATGAATATCCTGATGCTTTCCGACGTCTACTTCCCACGCGTCAACGGGGTTTCCACGTCGATCCGCACGTTTGCCCGCTCGTTGGTCAGGCTGGGGCACCAGGTGACGCTGGTCGTGCCCGGTTACGGCCCGGACAGCGGGCAGGAGAAGCATGACGACGGGATGTTCGAGGTGATCCGGTTGCCTGCGCGGGTCATCTTCTTTGACCCCGAGGATCGGCTGATCAAGGCGGGCTCACTGACGGGCGCCTTGCGCACGTTGGCCGGGCGTGACTGGGATGTCGTGCACATCCACACGCCGTTCCGCGCCCATCAGATTGGGGTGCGCCTGGCAGCGCTGACCGGCGTGCCCACGGTGGAGACCTACCACACCTATTTCGAGGAATACGTCGGCCATTACCTGCCGTGGCTGCCTACAGGATTGGCGCGCTGGGTGGCCCGACGCGCCTCGCGCTACCTGTGCCACCGTGTGGACCACCTGATCGTGCCGAGTGCGCAGATGGCGGATGTGCTGGACCGCTACGGGGTGCGGACGCCGCGCACGGTGATTCCCACTGGCATCGAGCTGGCGGAGTTCTCCGGGGGCGATGGCGCGCGCTTTCGCGCAATGCACGGGATTGCGCCCGATGCGCCCACGCTGGTCACCGTTAGCCGCCTGTCGCTGGAAAAGAACATCGCCTTCCTTATCCGGGTCGTGGCCCGGCTGGTGCCGGAGTTTCCCAGGCTGCAGTTCCTGGTGGCCGGCGAGGGGCCGGACGCAGCACGTCTCAGGCAACTGGTCGCGGCCCTGGGCCTGGAGCACAACGTCCGCTTCTTCGGCAACCTGGACCGACGCACCACCTTGCTGGACGCATACCGCGCCGGCGATGTGTTTGTGTTCGCTTCGCCCACCGAAACACAGGGGCTGGTGCTGATTGAAGCGATGGCGCTGGGCACACCCATCGTGTCCACTGCGGTGATGGGCACGGCCACCGTGCTGCGCGACGCCCGCAGCGCACGGGTCAGCGGCGGCGATGAAGCGGACTTTGCCGGGCACGTGGCGGACTTGCTGCGATCGCCTGAAGCGCGTCGCGCGTTGAGTCAGGCGGGACCGGTGGATGCGCGGCGATGGAGCACGGATGCGTTGATGCAGCATGCCGAGGGGCTGTATGCCTCCTTGGCGCGACCGACGCCCGTGGCGGCGTAGGGTCTTCATCCCCCGCGCGGGGGAGGAAAACCGCGTCCGGCGCGAGCCTCCCGGCAACGTTGTAAAGGTTGAAGACGTCCGGCCGAAGCCGCAGTGCCTCTCCTCCTCCCCCATGGCACGCACTTCCGCCGGCGTCTTTTTTGCTGCGTGCTGGAGCCCTGCCCGCTATTGTGAGGGCATCCGGCCCGGGGAGGTCGCCTGCGGGGCTTGGCAGGTGGTCGTGGGTGCGGACCCACCCATTCAATCCGACGCCATGACTCCAGCCAAGCAGGGAAATTCGCCGGCGCGCGTGCTGTTCGCCAGCCTGATCGGTACGACAATTGAGTTCTTCGATTTCTACATCTACGCCACCGCGGCGGTTCTGGTGTTTCCGAAGCTGTTCTTTCCTGCGGGAGACCCGGCGACGGCAACGCTGCAGTCGCTGGCAACCTTCGCGTTGGCGTTCTTCGCGCGACCCATCGGATCCGCGGTCTTCGGACACTTTGGTGATCGCGTGGGCCGCAAGGCCACGCTGGTTGCGGCGCTGCTGACCATGGGGTTGTCCACGGTGTTCATAGGCCTGCTGCCCACCTACGCGACCATCGGGCTTGCGGCGCCGGCCATGTTGGCGCTGTGCCGATTCGGCCAAGGATTGGGCCTCGGAGGCGAGTGGGGTGGCGCCGTGTTGCTCGCCACCGAAAATGCGCCACCCGGCAAGCGCGCCTGGTATGGCATGTTCCCGCAATTGGGGGCGCCGCTGGGCTTCTTCCTGGCAACCGGCATCTTCCTGCTGCTGACCAAAGTGATGGACGATGCGGACTTCTTTGCCTGGGGGTGGCGCATTCCGTTCGTGGGTAGCGCGGTGCTGGTGTTCATTGGCCTCTGGATCCGCCTACGCCTGACCGAGACGCCGGACTTCCAGCGCGTGCTCGACCGCGAGGAGCGCGTGCGGCTGCCCATGCTGACCGTACTCGGCTCGCATCCGCGCGCGTTGCTGGTGGGTACGTTCGGGGCGCTGGCGACGTTCGTGCTGTTCTACCTGATGACCGTGTTCGCGTTGAGCTGGGGCACGTCGCAACTGGGCTACTCGCGCGAGCAGTTCCTGTGGCTGCAGATGGCCGGCGTGGTGTGCTTCGCGCTGACCATCCCGGTTTCGGCGCTGTACGCCGACCGCGTGGGCGCGCGTCGGGCGATGATCGTGGCCACGGTTGCCATCCTGGCCTTTGGCCTGGTGTTCGCACCGCTGTTCGTGGCGGATAGCGTGTGGAGCACGCTGGCGTTCCTGGCATTGGGGTTGGCGCTCATGGGCCTGACGTACGGCCCGGTGGGCACGATCCTGGCGGAAATGTTCCCCGCGTCCGTGCGCTATACCGGTGCGTCGCTGGCGTTCAACCTGGCCGGCATCTTCGGCGCATCGCTGGCGCCGTACGTGGCGACCTGGCTGGCGGGTCGTTTCGGCCTGGCGTCGGTGGGGTGGTACCTGATGGCAGCCGCCGTCCTGACGCTGCTCGCACTCTTGGCCATCCGTCCCGCGCGGGAGGCTTGAGGTGCAGGTATCGTCAGTCGGCCCGATGACACGATCGGCGGGCAATGTCGCGCTGGCCGGGACAGCGGCATTTGCATCGGCCTGCGTCGCCTGGCAGTTCATCCGCTCGGACCTGGACTGGGTGCATGCTCCGATGAGCTTCTACCTGCTGGGAGCGGCCGGGTGGGGGCTGCAGGCCGCATACGGCGGGCTTGCGGTGGCGGTGGCGGCGCTGGGAAGCGGCTATTACCGGGCGCTGCCGCCTGAGGCGCGAAGCGCGGCGCCCTTGTTGCTGTTCGTGATGGCGGCGGTTGCGCTGGTGGTGACGGCGGTGGCCCGCAGCAACTTGCCCCATGCCACGCCCACGCTGCAGGGCTGGGTCCACGGCACGGCGGCCAGCACTGCCTTCCTGACCATGACCACCGGGATGCTGCTGCAATCGTGGCGCCTGCGCGAAGCCGAGGCATGGGCGCCGCGCTGGAAGCCGGCATTTGCCCTCGCCATGGTGTGTTTTCTGGCCATGTGGCTGCTTGCACTCCTGCGGGACATCCCGCGCGGGGCTGGGCAGAAGGTGGTGATTGCGTTGATCGTGGCGTGGTTGGGCCTGGCGGCGCACTGGCTTCGGCGGGCGGAGGCTGGAGGCGGGAGTCGTACGGGTCCGGTCGAACGGACAGGCCGTCACTAGTTCATCGGTGGTGCCTCGGGCGACGCCACGTGGGACGGCGTAAAATGCCCGGATGATCGTGAATATCGCCGCCTACCACTTCGTCCCCGTGGACGACCCCGCCGCGTTGGCTGCGCGTGTCCGCGAGTGGGCAGAAGCCGAGAGCCTGCTCGGCACGGTGCTCGTGGCGGGCGAGGGCATCAACATCTTCCTGGCCGGGCCCGGAGAGGCCATTGAGGCATTCCTGTCGGCCTTGCGCACTGATTCGCGCTTCGCCGACATCCTGGTCAAGTACAGCCATAGCGCCATGCAGCCGTTCGCACGGCTGAAGGTCAAGCTCAAGCGCGAGATCATCGCGTTCCGCCGCGAGAATGCGTCGCCGCTGGTGGGACGCGCCCCGGCGGTGTCCCCCGAGACCCTGGTCCGCTGGCTGGACAAGGGCCATGACGATGCCGGTCGCCGCGTGGTCATGCTGGATACGCGCAACCGCGAGGAATTCGGCTTCGGCACCTTTGCCGATGCCCTGACGCTGCCCATCGACAACTTCACCGACCTGCCGGACGCATTGGCGCCGCACCGTGACTCGCTGCGCGATGCCACGGTGGTCAGCTTCTGCACCGGGGGCATCCGCTGCGAGAAGGCTGCACTGTGGATGCACGCCGAGGGCATGGATAACGTACTGCAGCTGGACGGCGGCATCCTGGGCTACTTCGAGCAGGTGGGCGGTGCGCACTACGACGGCCGTTGCTTCGTGTTCGACGAGCGCGTGGCGCTGGACGCGAAGTTGCAGCCGATGGTCGATTCCTCCCAACGTTTCGGAGCGCTCCCGTGATCCAACGCATTGACGCCGGCAACCGCATGTCCGAGGCGGTCGTCCACAACGGCGTGGCCTATCTGGCCGGACAGATCCCCGAGGACGCCACCCAGGACATCGAAGGCCAGACCCGCCAGGTGCTGGCCGAGATCGATGCGCTGCTGGCCAAGGTGGGCAGCGACAAGTCCCGCCTGCTGCGCGCGGAAATCTTCCTGCGCGACATGGCGGACTTTGCCGGCATGAACCGCGCGTGGGATGCATGGGTAATGCCGGGACAGGCGCCGGCGCGGGCCACGGTGCAGGCGCACCTCGCCGATGCGGCCTGGAAGGTGGAGATCGTGGTGACCGCGGCCGTGGGTTGACCGCTGCCGCACATTCCGGCGTTGGAGCTCGGGTCGGGCAACGTCGAGTTGCTGATCAGCCCCGGCTGCGCCGCAGGTATGCCACTGCGCCGCGGCCTGCCCGCAGGCCGCTGGCGAAGCAGGCGGTGAGCAGATAGCCGCCCGTGGGCGCCTCCCAGTCCAGCATTTCGCCAGCGCAGAACACACCGGGGTGCTGGCGCAGCATCAACGCATCGTCCAGCGCTTCAAGCCGCACGCCGCCTGCCGTGCTGATGGCTTCGGCCAGCGGACGCGGCTGCGTCAGGATCAGCGGCAGCCGCTTGATGGCGGTGGCGATGGCGTCCGGGTCCTGCATGCCGTCGCGACCCAGGACTTCGTGCAGCAACGCGGCCTTGGCTCCGGTGAGCCCCGTCTGGCGGCGCAGGTGTTCGCTGATGCTCCGACCCGCGCGCGGCTTGGCCAGGTCGCGCTTGAGCTGCTCGATGTCGCGGCCCGGTGCCAGGTCCAGCCAGAGGCGTGCCTCACCATTGGCGGCGATGGCCTCGCGCATCGGCGCGGATAGCGCGTAGATCAGGCTGCCCTCCACCCCGGTCGCGGTGAGCACGCATTCGCCCTGCAGCATGTGCTCGACGCCTTCCGCATCGTGCCAGTGGGCAACGACCGGCTTGAGCGGGGCGCCAGCATGGCGCTGGGCCAGGTGCTCGCTCCAGCCCACGTCAAAGCCGCAGTTGGCGGGCTGCAGTGCGGCCACGTCGACCCCCTGCGCCGCAAGCACTGGCGCCCACGCACCGTCCGAGCCCAGTTCCGGCCAGCTCCCGCCGCCCAGCGCCAGCAATGTCGCCGGGGCGGTAACCGTGGCCTCGCCGCCAGGCGTGGCAAAACGCAACGCGCCATCGTCCGTCCAGCCCAGCCAGCGGTGGTGCACGTGGAAGCGCACGCCCTGTTCGCGCAGGCGGCGCACCCAGCCGCGCAGCAACGGAGCGGCCTTGCGGTCCAGCGGAAACACGCGGTCGGAGCTACCGACGTAGGTCTCCACTCCCAGCCCGCGCGCCCATTCGCGCAGCGCGGCGGCATCGAAGTCATCCAGCCAGCCGCCCACGGCGTCCGCGCGGTCGCGGTAGCGCTGGTCGAACGCGGGGCGCGGCTCGGCGTGGGTGAGGTTCAGGCCGCCCTTGCCGGCGATCAGGAACTTGCGTCCGACCGAGCCCATCGCCTCGTACAAGTCGACCTGTACGCCCGCAGCGCGCGCCACCTCGGCGGCCATCAGGCCGGCGGGGCCGCCCCCGATGACTACCAGGCCGGGCGCGTTGTAGTGGGAGTCGGTCATGGGGCACCGGGGAGTGGGGCGCGCCATTATGCCGCGTTGGCTCATGACCCCGGGCACGGGGCGGCTGGCCGCGCGTGCGGTATCTTCGCCGGCTGGCAGAACCGCCGTCATCCTGGAGCCCGTTCCATGCGCACGAACCGTCTAGCCGCCCTCTTGGCCGTTGTTGTGTGGGGCAGTGGGGCGCTTCCCGCGTGGGCCGAGACGACACCGGTGTCCGTGGCCGCGATGCAGGCCGTGACGGCACCGGCGCAACAGGGGGTCTCCACTGACGCGGTACTGCCGGAACAACTGCGCGACTTCGACGCCTATGTCGAACGCGTTCGCCAGCAATTCAACGTGCCGGGCATCGCGGTGGCCATCATCAAGGACGGCAAGGTCGTGCTTGAGCGCGGCTACGGCGAGCGTGAGATGGGCAAGGCTGCACGCGTGGACGAACACACGATGTTCGCCATAGCGTCCAACACCAAGGCGTTCACTGCCGCGTCGCTGTCGATCCTGGCCGACGAGGGCAAGCTGTCGCTGGACGACCGCGTCATCGACCATCTGCCGTGGTTCCGCATGGCCGACCCGTACGTCACGCACGAAATGCGCCTGCGCGACCTGTTGGCGCACCGCAGCGGCCTGGGCCTGGGGGCGGGCGACCTGCTGTACTGGCCCGGCACCGATTACACCACCGAGGACGTGGCGCGCCGCCTCAAGGACGTGCCGCTCACCGGCAGCTTCCGCGGGCAGTATGCGTACGACAACATCCTGTACGGCGTGGCCCAGCTGGTGATCGAAAAGGCGAGTGGGCAGTCGTTCGCCGACTTCCTGCAGGCGCGAATCTTCACGCCGTTGGGCATGGCGGAGACGCGCTTCAACAGTGACCACCTCAAGCCGGGCGACAACGTGGCGACCGGCCACGCCAAGGCGGATTTCAAGCACCTGGAGCCGGTTGCGCCCATGACCTGGCACAACGTATCCGGTGCGGGCGGCCTGTATGCCAGCGTGCACGACCTGACCAAGTGGATGCGCGTGCAGCTCGACGGCGGCGTGATCTCCGGCGAGGGCGACACCGCCAAGCGGCTCTTCAGCGAGAAGCGGCAGAAGGCGATGTGGTCGGTGATCACGCCGATGAACATCCCCGAACCTTCCGTGCCGCAACTGTCGGCAGCGAAGCCCAACTTCCTCGGCTATGGCGAGGGTTGGCAGTTGTCGGATTATCGCGGCCGCAAGCTGGTCTGGCATACCGGCGGCTGGCCGGGCATGGTCTCGCGGCTGACGCTGGTGCCCCAGCACAAGCTGGGCGTGGTGGTGCTGACCAGCGCGGAAGTGGGGGCGGCATTCAACGCGGTGACGATGCGGGCGCTGGACGCCTTCCTGGACGCGCCGCGCACCGACTGGGTGGCGGCCTACGGCGCCGCCGTGGCGAAGGCCGAGGCCAAGGCCGACGAAAGCTGGCAGAGCCACGTCACGGCGCGCGACGCCAAGTCCCGGCCTTCGCTGCCGCTCGCGCGGTATG
>CBFGOS010000061.1:0-10379 GCA_965650425.1 uncultured Lysobacter sp.
GTCATGCCGACCACGCCGCCCTTGGAGGCGGAGTACGCGGCCTGGCCGATCTGGCCTTCGTACGCGGCCACCGAAGCGGTGTTGATGATGACGCCACGCTCGCCGTCCACGCCGGCCTCGTTGTGCTGCATCAGCGCAGCCGCGGCCTTGGCCACGTTGAAACTGCCCACCAGGTTGACCATGACCGTGGTCTGGAACTGCGACAGCGGCATCGGACCTTCCTTGCCAAGCACGCGGCCGGCGCCCAGGATGCCCGCGCAGTTGATCGCGGCGTTCAGTCCGCCCAGGAACTCGTTGGCGGCGGCGACGTTGTCGGCCACGCGCTCCTCGTTGCTTACATCGGTCTTCCAGAAACGGGCATTGGCTTCGCCCAGTTCGGCGACGGCGGCCGCGCCCTTTTCCTCGTTGACGTCGAAGAGGGCAACCTTGCCGCCGTTGGCGACCAGGTGCTGGGCCACGGCAAAGCCGAGGCCGGAGACGCCGCCGGTGATGACGGCGCGGACGGATGCGAGCTGCATGGGAGGTCCCGAAAGCGGAAAACCGGGATTTTACTGCAGGCGCGGGGGTCCCCGCGAACCCGCGGCGTCAGCTCATCACGTTGATCGGCGCCGCGTAATGCTGGCGCAACTGGCCGGCGGGTACGCCCCGCTGGAACAGGAACCCCTGGCCCACCCCCAGTCCAAGCCGCAGCATGAACGTGCGCTGCGCTTCCGTCTCGATGCCCTCGGCGATCAGCTCCAGCCCGAGGCTGCGGGCAATGCCGGCCACGGCCTGGCAGACGGCCACGTCCGAGTGGATGTCCGGCACGCCCTGCACGAACAGCTGGCTCAGCTTCAACCCATGGATGGGCAAGCGCCGCAGGTAGTTGAGCGCACTGTAGCCCTCGCCGAAATCGTCGATGGTCAGCACCACGCCCATGTCGCGCAGTTCCGCGAACGTGCGCAGCGTGTCGGGTTCGTCCTCGATGAGCACGCGTTCGGTGAATTCCAGTTCCAGCGCTGATCCCGGCAGGTGCGCGGCGGCCAAGGCCGAACGCACGTTGCGGATCAGGTCTTCGCCCAGGAACTGCCGATAGGACACATTGACCGCCACGCGGTCCAGTTGCAGGCCGTCCGCGCGCCAACGGCGCAACTGGCGGCAGGCTTCGTGCAACGCCCAGTTGCCGATCTCGACGATGTCGCCGGTGGTTTCCGCGTGCTGGATGAAGCGGTCGGGTGGCATTTCGCCCAGCGTGCGGTTGCGCCAGCGGATCAGCGCTTCGGCGGCCACGGTCCGACCGCTGGCCAGGTCCACCTGCGGCTGGTACACCAGCTCGAACTCGTCGTTGTCCACGGCGCGCCGCAGGTGGGTCTCCAGCTGCAGCCGCTCGGTCTGCTGCTCCGCCAGTTCGGTACTGAACACCTGCCACGCATTGCGGCCGCGGCGCTTGCTGTCGTACATGGCCACGTCGGCGCTCTGGATGAGCTGCTGCGGCCGCTCGCCGTGTTCCGGGGCCTGGGCGATGCCGATGCTGGCCGTGATGCTGAACTCCTCGCCATCCACGCGGAAGTTCTCGGAGAAATTGTCCAGGATGGCCTGTGCGAGGCGTGCCGGCCGGCTGGCGTCATCCTGGAAGGTGCAGATCACGAGGAACTCGTCCCCGCCAAAGCGCACCACGTGGCCTTCGCCGCCGACCGCGCGCATCAGCCGCCTCGCGGCGGAGGCCAGCAGGCGATCGCCGGCGGCGTGCCCCAGGACGTCGTTGACCACCTTGAACCGGTCAAGGTCGATGTACAGCACGGCCACGCGCGCGCTGCTGCCCGCCGCCATCCACTGTTCCAGGTCGCCGAGCCCGGCGTCGCGGTTGAGCAGCCCGGTCATCGGGTCGGTGCGCGCCTGGAGGCGCAGGGCTTCCTCCGCCTGCTTGGGCGCGGTGATGTCCTGCAGCGTGCCCGTCAGTTGCGCATTGAACGGCGCGCCCGCCTGGCGCTCGCCCATCAGGCGGATCCAGAAGGGCTTGCCGTCGCGACGCATGCCCTGCACTTCGAGGTGGACGCCCTGGTCGCCCGCTATCGCGCGATCAAGGGCCCACCTCAGGCGGCGGGCGTCATCGGGGAGCAGGGTGTCGAGCAGGCCCGCGATGCCCGAACGGGTGCCGTCCGCGCCAATGATGCGCATCGCCTCGCCAGTGAGGTAGAGCTCGTCGCGGCCCGCGTCCCATTGCCATCCGCCGATCTGCGCCAGCGTCTGCGCGCGGTCGAACAGCGCGCTGTCGCGTTTGAGCGCGGTGACGTCCGAGAACAGGGAAAGCACCTGCTGCACCTGGTCGCTGCCGGGCGCGAATTGCGGAACGGCGGTTACCGACAACCACACCAGTCGCCGTTGCTCGCGGTGATAGAAGCCCAGCACCGTGCTTTCGACCTGTTCCCCCAGGCGCAATGCACGCATCGCAGGTCGCTCGCTGTCGTCGAGCGCGCGGCCGTGTTCGTCGATGACCAGCCAATGTTCGTCCGACAGGATCGAGTCGATCGGTTCGTCGGGCGCGACGCCAAACAAACGCATCGCCGCAGCGTTGGCGTGGATGATGCGGCCATCGGCGCCACGCACCAGGATGCCCTTGTCGATGGTCTCCATCAGCTCGCGGTGCCGGGTTTCGGCATCCCGGCGGCCACTGAGGTCCCGTGCCACCGCGACGATCAGCTTCTCGCCGTCCTGGCTGAACGCGGCGGAATGGACCTCGACCGGAAAACGGGTGCCGTCCCCGCGCATGTTGGAAACTTCGACCACGTAGCTGCCGCCGCGTCCCAGCGCATCCCACACTGGCGCCATGTGATCGCGTGGCAGGTCGGGGTTGAGCACGTGGATGGGTCGGCCGACGATGTCCGACCTGGCGCGCCGGTATGCATTGAGGCCGGCGCGGTATGCATTGAGGCCGGCGCGGTTGAGGTCCAGTACCGTGCCATCCCAGCCGATGATGCTGACCGGGTCTGGCACGGCGTCAAACACCGCCTGGTAACGCTGGTGGGCGGCCGCGGCATGTTCGACGCTGTGCACGAGCGCGTCACGCGCCTCCGCCAGCACGGTGCGCACCGCAGCGGACAATTCCGGGTCAGCCAAGGTGCGATCGATCGCCGCCAACACGGCCTCGGGATCCGGTGCCGCGCACGGATCGTCGAGGGTGCGAAGGGGCGATCGATGGCTCATGTGGCAGCGAGGGCTTTCCCGACCTTGCTCTGGGTATCGCGTCCCAGTATGCCTGCCAGCCAGCGGCCCGTCTCGGCCAGGGCGGGCAGGTCCACGCCGGTGGTGATGCCGAGGCCGTGGAGCATGTACACCACGTCCTCGCTGGCGACATTGCCGCTGGCGCCCTTGGCGTACGGGCATCCACCCGCGCCGGAGACGGCCGCGTCCACCACGGCCACGCCTTCTTCCAGGCAGGCCAGGATGTTGGCCAGAGCCTGGCCGTAGGTGTCGTGGAAGTGGATGGCGAGTGCCTGCATCGGCACTTCTGCAGCGACGGCCTTGAGCATCGCGCGCGCCTTGGCCGGCGTACCGACGCCAATGGTGTCGCCCAGCGAAACCTCATAGCAGCCCATGGCATGCAGTGCTTTGGCCACGCGGACCACGTCGGTCAGCGGCACGTCGCCCTGGTAGGGGCAGCCGAGCACGGTGGACACATAGCCGCGCACCTTCACGCCATCGGCCTTGGCGCGGGCGAGTACCGGCGCGAAGCGTTCCAGCGATTCCTCGATGGAGGCGTTGATGTTCTTGCGGTTGAACGCCTCGGACGCAGCGGTGAACACCGCGACTTCCTCCACGCCGACGCTGCGGGCGCGCTCGTAGCCCTGTTCGTTGGGCACCAGCACGGGGTAATGCACGCCCGGCTTGCGGGTGATGCCGGCGAACACCTCGGCGGCATCGGCCATCTGCGGCACCCACTTGGGGCTGACGAAGGCCGTGGCCTCGATGCTCTGCAGGCCGGTGGCCGAAAGCCTATCGATCAGCGCGATCTTGTCGGCGGTGGAAACCAGCGTCTTCTCGTTCTGCAGGCCGTCGCGCGGGCCCACTTCGACAATGCGTACGTGCGAGGGCATGCCCATGTCAGGCCTCCAGCACTACGAGGGCGGTGTCGGCGTCGACGAAGTCGCCGCTCGCGGCGCGAACTTCGGCCACCTTGCCGGCGCGCGGGGCCTTGAGGCTCAGCTCCATCTTCATCGCCTCGATCACCATCACCTCCTGTCCCGCGACCACTTCGTCGCCCGGCGCGGCCTTGACCACGACCACCCGGCCCGGCATCGGGGCCAGCACGCGGTCGGTCCCGCTGCCACCCTGGCCTTGCTCGTGGTGGTACATCGGCACCGGGTCCAGGCGCAGGCGCTGGTTGCCGTCGTGCACGACCAGGTGGGTGTCCTGTTCCAGGATGTCGAAGCGACGCCCCTTGCCGTCGATACGCAGGCTCAGCGTGTCACCGGACACGCCCGCTCCTGCAATGGCATGGGTGGTGCCTGCATGTTCGATGCGGTAGTCGCCGGCGGCACCCTGTGCATGCAGCTCGATGCGCTCACCGCGCCGCAGGAAGGCGAGCGCACGGCGGCCGCCGTGGCCCAGGCGCCAGCCGTCGGCGATGGCCCAGGGCGACGTGGGGTCGTTGGAACGCGCCGCCGCATCGCGCGTGTCGCGCTCCTGGCCCAGCAACTCGGCCACGGTGGCGGCCAGCAACAGGTCGGCATCGGCGGCGCCGGCGACGGGCATGAACTCGTCCAGATGGCGATCCAGGTAACCGGTGTCGATGGTCGCGTCCACCACCGCCGGGTGCCTCGCCAGCCGCTCCAGGAACTCGATGTTCGACTTCGGCCCGTTGATCTCGCACTGCGCCAGCGCCGCGCGCAGGCGGGCGAGGGCGGCCGGCCGGTCGGCGTCCCACACGATGAGCTTGGCGATCATCGGGTCGTAGAAGATGGTGACGGTGTCGCCTTCGACGACGCCCGAATCCAGGCGCACGTGCGCATCGGGCGCGGGCAGCTGCAGCCGCTCCAGCTTGCCCGAGCCTGGCAGGAATCCTGCCTCCGGGTCTTCGGCATACAGGCGCACTTCGATGGCGTGGCCGTTCTGCGCGATGGCGTCCTGCGGCAGGGGCAGCGGCTCGCCGGCGGCCACCCGCAGCTGCCACTCCACCAGGTCCAGCCCGGTCACCAGTTCGGTGACGGGGTGTTCCACCTGCAGGCGGGTGTTGATTTCCATGAAGTAGAAACCGCCGTCCTGGCCAACGATGAACTCCACGGTGCCCGCATTGACGTAGTCGATGGCGCGCGCGGCCAGCACCGCGGCGGCGCCCATCGCCTCGCGCAGCTCGGGCGTCAGGAACGCGGACGGGGATTCTTCCAGCACCTTCTGGTAGCGGCGCTGCGCCGAGCATTCGCGCTCGTTGAGGTGGATCGCATTGCCATGGCTGTCGCCGAACACCTGGATTTCGATGTGGCGCGGCTTCTCGACGTAACGCTCCAGCAGCACGCGGTCGCGGCCGAAGGCGCCCGCGGCTTCGCGCTGGCAGCTCTCCAGGTTGGCCATGAACTCGCCCGAGTGGCGCACGATGCGCATGCCCTTGCCGCCGCCGCCGTGCGCGGCCTTGATCATCAGCGGGTAGCCGATGGCGTCGGCCTCGCGCTGCAGTACATCCGGCGACTGGTCCTCGCCGGTGTAGCCGGGCACCACCGGCACGCCCGCGGCGTGCATCAGTTCCTTCGCGCCGGCCTTGCTGCCCATCTTGCGCATCGAGGCCGCCTTCGGGCCGATGAAGGTCAGGCCCGCAGCCTCCACCGCATCGGCGAAGTCGGCGTTCTCGCTAAGGAAGCCATACCCCGGGTGGATGGCCTGCGCGCCGCTGCGCAGGGCCACGTCGAGGATCGCGTCGCCGCGCAGGTACGACTCCTGCGGGCGCGAGCCGCCGATGTGGTAGGCCTCATCGGCTTGGCGAACGTGCTGGGCGTTCGCATCGGCGTCGGAGTACACCGCCACGGTACGCATGCCCAGCCGGCGGGCCGTGCGGATGACGCGGCACGCAATTTCACCGCGGTTGGCAATCAGGATCTTGTCGAACATGGGCGGGCAGGGCTCGGCAAAGGAGGGCGACAGTTCGCGACAGTCAGCGCGATCGGTCCGGGAGGGTGGAGTCCGGGGCGCCTGCAGGCGCCTCCGGGATGTGGCGGTCAACCTTCAAGCCACGCCGGCTTGCGTTTGTCCAGGAACGCCGTGAGGCCTTCCTGACCCTCCTCCGAAACGCGCAGGCGGGCAATGAGGGCGGCGTTGTCGGCATCCAGCGTGTCGCGTGGGCCGCCGGCGGCCACGCGGCGCACCAGCGCCTTGGCCGAGGCGGCGGCCACCGGGCCGGCCTTCAGCAGCAACCCGATCTGGCGCAGCACGGCCTCATCGAGGTCCGCGGCGGGCACCACCTGGTGCAGCAGGCCGATGCGCAGGGCCTCGGCCGCGTCGAAGATTTCCGCCGTGGCAAACCAGCGCCGCGCCTGGCGCGCGCCGATGGCCTCGATCACATACGGCGAGATCACCGCCGGCAACAGCCCCAGCTTGCTCTCGGTCAGGCCGAACTTGGCCGCGGGCGTGCCGATGGCGATGTCACAGCAGGCCACCAGGCCGACGCCGCCGCCAAACGCCGCGCCCTGCACGCGCGCGATGGTGGGCTTGGGCAATTCGTCAAGCGTACGCATCAGGCGGGCAAGGGCGAGCGAGTCGGTGCGATTGTCCTCCTCGCTGGCGGCGGCCATGCCGCGCATCCAGTTCAGATCCGCGCCCGCCGAGAATGAGGCGCCGTCGCCTTCCAACACCACCACGCGGACCGCGTCATCCCGCGACAGGCTATCCAGCGCGCCGGTCAACGCCGCGATCAGCGTTGCGTCGAAGGCGTTGTGCAGCGCCGGGCGGTTCAGGCGCAAGCGCGCGACCGGTCCGTCGCGCAGGCTCAGCAGGGGGGCAGTCATGGTCGGGCGGTCCGTGCGGCACAGGGCAAACGCAAATGATAGCCGGTGGGCTCGGACCGCCGCCGCGGTACGGAAGGAAATGCTAGAATGAGAACAATTCCTATTTGTAGGATTGCCGCTTGAAGCTGTCGGAACTGCCACGGCGCACCGTCGCGACCGTCGCCTCGGTTGACGACCAGGTCGCCAACGACCCCATTTCGCGGCGCCTGCGCGAGCTTGGCTTCGTCCCGGGCGAACAGGTCGAGGTCATGGCCGTCGGCCCGATCGCCGCCGAGCCGATGCTGGTGCAGGTGGGCTTTACCCGCTTCGCCCTGCGTCGACGTGAAGCCGCGCGTGTTTCCGTGCGGTTGGGCGCGGCCCAGCGGGCTGACGCGGTGAGTGACGCGGGCCAGGCCACGGCGGAGGGCGCCGCAGTAACCCTGCCCGAGTCGGCGGAGGCGGTGCGACAGACCGGCCCGGCGGATCCGTCGGGCACGGCGGCCTTGACGTCAGTTGCCACGGGGTCGCCGCAATCCGCGGCAGCGGGGAGGGCATCGGCATGACCGCCGCCGTCCAACGCATTGCCCTTGTCGGCAATCCCAACTGCGGCAAGACCGCGTTGTTCAACCTCCTGACCGGCAGCCGGCAGAAGGTGGCCAACTACGCCGGCGTCACCGTGGAGCGCAAGGAAGGCCGGTTCCAGGCGCCTTCCGGCAAGCATTACGCGCTCCTCGACCTGCCGGGCGCCTACAGTTTCCATGCCGCCAGCCTGGACGAAGCGGTAACCCGCGACCTGTGCCGCGGCTTTTACCCCGGCGAACCGGCCCCGGACGTGATCGTCTGCGTGGTGGATGCGACCAACCTGCGCCTGCACCTGCGCTTCGCCCTGGAAGTGCGCGAGCTGGGCAAGCCGATGGTGCTGGCGGTCAACATGATGGATGCCGCGCGCCGCCGCGGTATCGACGTGGACCTGGAGGCGCTGGAGCGGGAGCTGGGCGTGCCGGTGGTGCCCACGGTGGCCGTGCAGCGGCACGGCGCCCGCGAACTGGTCGCCAAGATCGACCACGTGTCCGAAGGGCTGCGCGCGCCAACGGTGTCGTTGGCCCGTGGCGGTGAGCTGGACAACGATCAGCTGCACGCCGAAACGCGCCGCCTGCTGTCGTTGGCCGTGGCGATGCCGCGCCGTACCGCGGAGATCGACGACGCCCTCGACCGCTGGCTGCTGCATCCGGTGTTCGGCCTGGCCACACTGGCCGTGGTGATGTTCCTGATCTTCCAGGCGGTGTACGCCTGGGCCACACCGATGATGGACGGCATCGAACTGCTCACCGCCAAACTGGGCGAGTGGGCGGGCGCCTACATGCCCGAAGGGCCGCTCAAGAGCCTGGTGGTGGACGGCATCATCGCCGGGCTGGGCGGCGTCATCGTCTTCCTGCCGCAGATCCTGATCCTGTTCGCCTTCATCCTGGCGTTGGAGGAATCGGGCTACCTGCCGCGCGCGGCGTTCCTGCTCGACCGGATGATGTCGGCGGCGGGACTGTCGGGCCGTTCGTTCATCCCGCTGCTGTCCAGCTTCGCTTGCGCGGTGCCCGGGATCATGTCCACGCGTTCCATCCAGGACCCGCGTGATCGACTGGCCACGATCCTGGTGGCGCCGCTGATGACGTGCTCGGCGCGCCTGCCGGTGTATGCGTTGCTGATCGGCGCCTTCATTCCGCAGAAGCAGGTGTGGGGCGTGCTCAACCAGCAGGGGCTGGTGTTGTTCGGCCTGTACACCGCAGGCGTGCTCAGCGCGCTGCTGGTGGCGTGGGTGATGAAGAAGTGGCGTCGCGACAAGAGCGAGCATCCGTTGATGCTGGAACTGCCCTCGTACCGCGTGCCGCATGCGCGCGACCTGCTGCTGGGCCTGTGGGAGCGCGCGGCGATCTTCCTCAAGCGCGTGGGCGGGATCATCCTGGCGATGACCATCCTGCTGTGGTTCCTGCTGACCTTCCCGGGCGCTCCGGAAGGCGCAACCGGCCCCGCGATCGACTACAGCTTCGCCGGTCGCATCGGCCATGCGATGGCGGTGCTCTTCGCCCCCATCGGGTTCAACTGGCAGATCTGCATCGCGCTGATCCCGGGCATGGCCGCGCGCGAGGTGGTGGTGTCTTCGCTGGCCACGGTGTACGCGCTGTCCGCGACGGACGAAGACAGCGCGATCCAGGCCCTGAGCCCGATCATCAGTGACCAGTGGTCGTTGGCCACTGCGCTGTCGCTGCTGGTGTGGTTCATCTATGCCCCCCACTGCATTTCGACGCTGGCGACGATCCGTCGCGAGACGCATTCGTGGAAGCAGGTCGGCATCGCGACGGGCTATCTGTTCGGGCTGGCCTACCTGGCCTCGCTGGTCACCTACCAGGTGGCGGTGCTGCTGGGCGCGGGGTGATCGTGGACGCCGCATTGCTCGCGCAGTACCTCGTCATCGCCTTGGCGGTGGCGATGAGTGCGTGGTTCGTGGCGAAGCGCCAGTTTCCCGGTGCGGTGCGCAAGGCGCGGCTCGCGGTGGCAGTGCCGCTGGTGCGCGAGGGTCGGCCCGCCTGGATGCGACGGCTGGGCAAGCGAATCGCGCCGCCAGTAACACCGACCGGCGGTAGTTGCGGCGGTTGCGACGGCTGCGATTGAGGCGGGCAGGGCGGGCGTGTCCTTCCGCGCGTGGGCGGCGCCTCCATTGAGTCCGCCATTTCGGTAGTACGCGTCGCGTCGGCGACGCCGGCACAAAAAAGGAGGCCCGCTTTCGCGGGCCCCCTGTCTGGCTTTCGCCTTGCCGTCAGTCGATTACTTCTTGACTTCTTCGGCAGCGGCGTCGGCCTTGTCAGCCACGTTCTGCGCGGCGTCGGCGGTCTTCTGCGCAGCGTCGGCAGTGGCCTCGGCAGCGCCGGCAGCGGCTTCGGCGCCGGCAGCAGCGGCGGCTTCAGCAGCGCCCTCGACGGCGGCACCGGCCTCGGCAGCGGCTTCGCCGGTGGCGGCGGCAGCGGCTTCGGTGGTCTCGGCAGCGGCAGCGGCGGCGGCGTCAGCAGCCTGCTCGGTGGCGGCAGCGGCTTCGGCGGCTTCGTTCTGCGCGGTGGCGGTTTCGTTCTTGCAGGCGGTCAGGGCCAGCGCGGCAGCGACCAGGGCAACGTAGATCTTGGTGTTCATTGGGTGTGCTCCAAACAGTAAGGTGGCCAAGGTTACAACTCGTCCGCCATCGCACCGTGAAGGAAGTCCCTTGTCCGGGCAGCCGACGCACTCAGGCGCCGCCGGTACGCCGGCGACCCGGCCAAATGTACTTGGAACCGGCGGGGCGGTACAGCCCGGTTGAGGGGGGCGGCTCCGGGCCAGTGACGCAAGTCGCTTCCCGATACTCGCTTGGTTGCGCCACTGGGCCGGAGCCGCCCTCTAGGCGCATAG
>CBFGOS010000062.1:0-10319 GCA_965650425.1 uncultured Lysobacter sp.
GGCGATCTGCTCCTCTGCCACTTCCAGCGCATGCGGCAGGCGGACCCGGGCGCGTCCGAGTGCGCTACCGCGCGACGCCCCCAGTCCGTTGAAAACCTGCCTCATCCCCGGACTCCGCTCAGCTGTCTTCGTCGAAGCGGCGTTCAAACAGCGAGGCGACGGCGTCGCACGCCGTGCCTTCGTCTTCCCCGTCCACGCGCAGCTTGACCTGCGTGCCTTGGCCCGCAGCGAGCAGCATCACGCCCATGATGCTCTTGGCATTGACCTCGCGCCCCTTGGCGATGAGCGTCACGTTGCTCTTGTAGGCCGACAGCAGTTGCACCAGCTTGGCGGTGGCGCGGGCATGCAGGCCCAGGCGGTTGGAGACGGTCAGTTCGCGCTCGATCATGTGGGGGGCCTCACGCGTCGTCCAGGATCACGCCATTGCGGGCGCCGGCGGATGCCACCGCGGGCATCTCGTCCAGCTCCAGCTCGGCATAGTTGAATACCCGCAGCAGCATCGGCAGGCTCACCGCCGACACGCGCCGCACGGGCGTGCCCAGTCGCGCCACCTTGGCCGCGAGGTTGCTGGGCGAGGCGCCATAGAGGTCCGTCAGCACCAGGACGCCAGCACCGCCGTCCACACGGCGCAGCGCCGCGCTGGCCTGGGGCAGGAGTTCGTCGGGATCGCTGCCGAACGGCACCTCGAACGCCTCGGTGCGCAGGGGCAAGGTACGCAGCAGGCCGGTCGCCACCGCGACGAGCGCGTTGCCGATGCCAGGGTGGGTGATGAGCAGGATTCCGACGGCCATGGGGGAAACTTAACAGAGCAGGGAGGCCGCCCGGAAGCGGGTAGATCAATAGGGCGACGGTGGCGTCGCTGAACCGCTGCCGCTAGTCCAGCTCGCGATGGTGCACGGCCACCTCATCCCAGCCGCGCGCGCGCGCATGGGCGGCCATGCGCTCGGCGAGGTACACCGAGCGGTGGCGACCGCCGGTGCAGCCGAAGGCGATGGTCACGTAGCTGCGGGTGGTGTCCGCGTTCATGCGCGGCAGCCACATGTCCAGGAACTGGCTGAGCTGGCCAAAGAACGCCTCTACATCCGGCTGTTGGTCGAGGTAGTCCCGCACCCCGGGATCGCGTCCCGACAAGGGACGCAGCACCGCATCCCAATGCGGATTCGGCAGGGCCCGCGCATCGAACACGAAGTCCGCCTCCGCGGGCACCCCGTGGCGGTAGGCGAAGGACTCGAACAGAAGCGACAGCTTCTTGTCGTTGCCCATCTCGAAATCGGTGATGATCCGCCGGCGCAACTGGTGCACGTTGAGGTCGGTGGTGTCGATCACCGTATCGGCGATCTGGCGCAGCGGCCGCAGGAGGTCGCGTTCGCGATCGATGGCCTCCACCAGCGGCAGGCCCAGGTGGCTGAGCGGGTGGCGGCGACGCGTGTCGGCGTAGCGCCGCAGCAACACCTCGTCGGAGCATTCAAAGAACAGCAGGCGCGGGTCCAGGCCCAATTCGCCGACTGCGGACAACCAGCCCGGCGCCTTGGCCAGCCCGCCACTGCGGTTGCGGACATCGATGCCGACGGCCAATTTGGGCGGGGCCTCGTCGCCGCTGCTGACGCTGCGTACGAAAGGCGACAGCATCTCGATCGGCAGGTTGTCGACGCAGTAGTAGCCCAGGTCCTCGAACGTTCGCAGCGCAACCGACTTGCCCGAGCCGGACAGGCCGCTCACGATCACCAGCGACGGGACGGTCGACGTGCTCATGCCTCGCCCCGCTCCAGGAAATTGCTGTGGCGGGCAATGAACGCCGCCGCGGGATCAAGGCCTTTCATGCGCAGGCTATGCAGGCGCGTGGCGGCCTCGGTCAGCACGGCCAGGTTGCGGCCCGGCATCACTGGCAGCGTGGTCATTGGCACGTCCAGGTCGAGGATGCGGCGGGTGCTGTTGTCGCCGGTCAGGCGCTCAAGACCGCTGGGCAGAGGATCGGTCATGGGCTTGGTGAGGTGGACGATGAGCCGAAGGTACTTGTTCTTCTTGACCGCCGTGTCGCCAAACATCTGCCGGATGTTGAGCACGCCCAGGCCGCGCACTTCCAGCAGGTCCTGCAGCATGTCCGGGCACGTGCCGTCCAGCACGTCGGGTGCGATCTGGGTGAACTCCGGCGCGTCGTCGGCGACCAGGCGGTGGCCACGCGTGATCAGTTCCAGCGCCAGTTCGCTCTTGCCCGAGCCCGACTCGCCGGTGATCAGCACGCCGATCGAATAGATCTCCATGAACACGCCGTGCAACGTGATGCGGGGCGCCAGTGTGCGCGCGAGGTGGTACTGCAGAAGGTTGAGCAGTTCATGGCCGCGGCGAGGGGAGCACCACAGCGGCGTGTCCGACTCCTCCGCCGCCAGCCGCAGGTCCTCGGGGCAGGCCTGGCTCTTGCTCACGACGAGGGCCAAGGGGCGGAACTGGATGATCTTCTCGATGGTTTCCCAGCGCTGGCGCGGGTCCAGGCCATCGAGCCACGCCAGTTCCTCGGTGCCCAGGATCTGCACCTTGTTCGGGTAGATGGCGTTGAGGTAACCGGCCAGCGAGGGGCGGCGGGACAAGGTGTCGCCGGCTTCCAGCACCCGGCTGCCACCGGACTGCCCGGCGAGCCAGCGCAGGTCCAGCCGCTCGCGCTGCTGGTCGAAAAGTTCTTTGGCGCTGATGCGGGTGATCATCAGCCCATCTTAAAGCGACTCAGGCCGCCGCGGGCCGCTCGGCCGCCAGCAGCCGGTACAACTCGGCGGGCGAGTCCGCGGCGCGAAGGGCGGCGCGGAAAGCGGGGTCGGAGAAGCGCTCCGCCACCTCGGCCAGGCGATGCAGGTGTTCCTGCACGAAGTGTTCGGGCACTGCCATGGCGACCACCAGGTCGACCGGCTGGCCATCGAGCGCGCCGAAGTCGACGGCAGGGTCCAGCTGCAGGAACGCGCAGCGGCTTTCGTCCAGGTCTGCGATACGGCCATGGGGCAGGGCCACGCCATGGCCGATGGAGGTGCTGGCCAGCGTTTCGCGGGCCAGCAGGCTGTTGCGGATGTTGGCCACCAGTTCCATCGGGGCCGCCGCGCCGGCCAGCAGCCGGGCGGCGGCATCGATCACCGCATTGCGGCTGCCGGCCGAGGCCAGCTGCGCGATGCGATCTTCATCGAGCATGTCATGCAGCGGCATCCGTCAGCCGAAGTCGGCACTGCGGGCGATGCCTTCGGCGCGGCGGTGGGTGTCGACCAGCTTCTCCTTGTGCTTCACCAGCAGGCGGTCGAGCTTGTCGGCCAGCAGGTCGATTGCACCGTACATGTCCACGCCGGTGGCGTCGGCATGCATGGACTTGCCGGCGATGTTGATGGTGGCTTCGGCCCGATGTTCGACCTTGTCGACATTGAGCAGCACGCGCACCTCGAGCGGTTGTTCGAAATGGCGCGGCAGCCGTTCCAGCTTTGATTCCACGTAGTCACGCAGGGGCTGGGTGACATCGATCTGCTGACCGTGGACTTCGATTCGCATCGGAAACCTCCTTCACGTTGGAACGGTAGTGACAGCATCTCATGTCTGGGATGCCTTGGAGCCAGTTTCAATACTTGTGGGCCTTCGATGCCTTGACGGTGATCAATTCACGCGCCAACCGCGCCCGTACGTGCCTGATGTGGCGGCGGGAAGTGCCGGGGAGGCACCGAAAGGCCGCGCGGGGCAACCTCCAGCAGTGTCAGCACACCTTTGGCCAACGTGGTGGCGGTCGGTGGGCGGGCACCACGTCAACGGCCCGTTCAGCAGAAACGCACCCGGTCCTGCGACGAGGGGATGTGCATCGCCTCGCGGTACTTGGCGATCGTGCGCCGCGCCACCGGCATGCCGCCGGCTTTGAGCGACTCGGCCAGGCGGGCGTCGGAGAGCGGCTTCCGCGGATTCTCCGCCTCGATGAGTTGGCGGATCATGGCCTGGATGGCCGTGCTGGATGCCTCACCGCCCGCGCCGGTATCGATGCCTGACGCGAAGAACGCCCGCATCGGGATCGTGCCGCGCGGCGTGCGTGCGTACTTGCGTGCAATCGCGCGCGAAACGGTGGATTCATGTACGCCCACGTCCTGCGCCACTTCGCGCAGGGTCAGCGGCCGCAGGGCGCTATCGCCGAACTCCAGGAACCCGGCCTGCTGCCTCAGCAGGCAACGTGCGACCTTGAGCAGGGTTTCGCCGCGGGCCTCCAGGCCCTTCAGCAGCCAGCGCGCTTCCTGCAGTCGTCCGCGCAGGTATTGTGCGTCCGTGCCGCTGGCGTGGCGGAGCATGGCTTCGTAGCCGCGATGAATGGCCAGCGACGGGCGTGTCCCGGAGGCCAACGCCGCGCGCCAGACGCCGTGCTGTCGCCAGATCACGACATCGGGACTCACATACGTGTCGTTGCTGATGCTGCCGATCTGGGCGCCGGGGCGGGGATCGAGTGACCGCAACAATTGAACCGCAACGTCCACCTCGGCGGGGTCCAGTTTCAGTTCGGCAGCCAGTCCCGCCACGCCCACCTTGGGCAGGCGTTCCAGCGGGCCATCGGCCAGCCGGTTCGCCAATGCCTTCCCAGGAGTGGTGGCAGGCAACGTGTCCAGTTGCAGCTGGAGGCACTCGCCCAGGGTGCGCGCGCCGACGCCGACCGGATCAAATCGCTGGATCTGGTGCAAGACCGTCGCGACCTCGGCGGGTAGGGCCTCGATCTCAGGGCGCAGGGAGTCGGTGAACCCGTCCAGGTCTTCCCGCAGGTAGCCGTCGTCATCGATGGCGTCGATCAACGCCGCGCCAATGGCGCGATCTCGTGGCGACAAGTGACTGAGGTGCAACTGCCAGAGCAGGTGCTCATGCAGGCTTTCATCACCCGCCACCTGTTCAGCCTGCGGCGTTTCGTCATCCATGTCAGACGGGCCGATGCGCTCGTACCAGGATTCGCCCTCGGGCAGCCCCCAGTCATCGTCCTCGGGACGCGTCGCCACCTCGGCCGGCGCTTCCCCGGCCGGAACCCCGGTGCCCAGCGCAGGCGGCTGCACGTCCTCGCTCCATTCGAGCAGCGGATTGCATTCCACCGCGGCGGCCAGTTCGGCTTCCAGTTCCGCGCTCGACAACTGCAACAGGTGGATGGCCTGCCGCAATTGCGGCGTCATCACCAGGTGTTGTCCGAGGGAGGCTTGGAGGCGAGGTTTCATGGTCGATCACGAACGTACCGCGGCAGGGCCGACGGACGTTCGCGATTCGATCACAGGCGGAAGGATTCGCCCAGATAGACGCGACGCACGTCGGGATTGGCCAGCAGCGCGTCCGGAGCCCCCTGCGCGAGCACGCCGCCATCGCTGAGGATATACGCACGGTCGCAGATGCCCAAGGTCTCGCGCACGTTGTGGTCGGTGATGAGCACGCCGATGCCGCGGTTCTTGAGGTGGGTGACGATGCGCTGGATCTCGCCGACCGAAATCGGGTCGACGCCGGCGAAGGGCTCGTCAAGCAGGATCAGGCGGGGCTTGCCGGCCAGCGCGCGGGCGATTTCCACGCGCCGGCGCTCGCCGCCGGACAGGCTGGCGCCCATCTGGCCGGCGACATGGCCGATCTGCAGCTCGTCCAGCAGGTTGGCCAGTTCGCGTTCGCGACCCGCCTTGTCCAGGTCGTCGCGCAGCTCCAGCACGAGCATGATGTTGTCGGCCACGCTCAGCTTGCGGAACACCGAGGGTTCCTGCGGCAGGTAACCCACGCCGAACTTGGCGCGCGCGTACATCGGCTCGTGCGTGATGTCGCGGCCGTCGAGCTTGATCTCGCCCGCATCCGCCGGCACCAGGCCGACGATCATGTAGAAGCAGGTGGTCTTGCCGGCACCGTTGGGACCGAGCAGGCCGACGACTTCGCCGGCGTCGAGGGTGAGGCCGAAGTCCCTGACCACCTCGCGCGAGCGGTAGGCCTTGCGCAGTCCGTTGGCGACCAGCATCAGGTGCCGCTCCCGTTGGTGCGCGCGCTGCGGGGCATGATGCGCATCTTCACGCGGCCGTTGCCTGCGCCGCCGCCGGTGACCTGGTTGGTGCGCATGTTGTAGGTCACGCGCTCGCCACTGAGGTTGCCACGCGGTTGGCGGATGTCCACCTTGCCAGTGAAGACCACCACCTCGGTGACCAGGTCGTAGTCGATCTTGGTGGCCGTGGCGGTCATGGGCGTGCCGTCGTCCATCTGCTGCTTCAGCGTGACCGGCGACCCGGTCAACACCACGCGCGTGGGATCGCCACCGCGTTGGCTGATCACGGCGGTGCTGGCGCGGATGTCGAGCGTGCCCTGGGTGATGGTGACGCCACCGGACAACGTGGCCGGCTTGCTGTCATCCAGACTGTAGTCCGTGTGGCCGGCATCAATGTCCATGGGCTGGTTGCGGTCGGACGAGCGCGCAAGCACCGCCGCCGGCACGGCGAGCGCGGCAGCCAGTACGAGCACCAGCAAACTAGCGGGCAGTCCTTTCATATCGGGCCTTGACGTCGGATTGGAGGACGATGCGCTTGGCATCGAGTTGGGCGTCGAGCCCACGGCCGTTCAGTATAAAACCCGGTTGGGTCATCGAGACCTTGGCCGGGGACGTGGCGCGTTGGGCGTTGGGGAAGACGTTCAGCTCTTCGGTGGTGATGGTGACCGGCCGGCCCTGCTTGTCCTGGCTGTCGGCATGGACGCCTCCGCGCAGGCGGATTTCGTCGCCCTTGGGGGAGACCCACGCCGTTGCCGAGCGCACGTTCCACGGCGTTCCGGGCTGGCCAGACCGTGGTGGAATCACGAACTGCGGCGTCTGGATGTCCATCGACTTCGCCGTCGGGTCCCGGGTCAGGCGCGGCGCGCGCAGGGTGAAGGCCTCGCGACCCTGGTCATCCAGGGCGATCAGTTCCAGGTCGTTGAGCACATAGTCCGGGCGGAACTGGGCCTTTGCAGGGCCCGTCTCGGCAGTGCGCTGGCGCCACACCATCCACGCGCTGGCGGTGGCCGCGACCAACAACACCCACGTGGCGACGGTTCGCCAACTCATGCATTGCCCTCGACGCGCGCGCCGTCGATGCGGACGACGTCGGCCAGCAGTGCCTCGGCCTTGCCCTGGGCGGCCAGCACCAGGTCGCAGAACTCGCGGACGGCGCCGTTGCCGGCGGGCGCGGCGGTGCGCCAGTGGGCGCGCTCGCGCACCCACGGGTGCCCGCTGCCAGGCGCGATCGAGAAGCCCACCTGCTGCATCACGCGCAGGTCCGGCAGGTCGTCGCCCATGAAAGCCACTTCGTCCATGCCGATGCCGAGCCGCGATGCGATGTCCTTCACGCAGGCCAGTTTGTCGGCCACGGCGGTGTGCACTTCGACGATGCCCAGTTCGCGCGCGCGTTGCTCGGCAATGGTGCTGGCGCGCGCGGTGACGAAGGCCACGGCGATGCCGGCCTTGCGCAGCAGCACCAGGCCTTGGCCGTCGTGCACGTGGAACGCCTTGAGCTCGCGGCCTTCGGTATCGAAGAACAGACGGCCGTCGGTGAGGGTGCCGTCGACATCGAAGCAGGCCAGCCGGACCCGCGTGGCGTGTTCACGCACCGGGGCCGGGTAGTCGTTGAGGTGGGAATAGGGCATGGCGTCGATAGTCCGGCGTCGTCGGGATCAGACCACCCGGGCGCGCAACAGGTCGTGAATGTTCAGGGCGCCGACCACCCGCTGTTCAGCGTCCACCACCAGCAGACCGCTGATCTTGTGGGTTTCCATCAGTTGCGCGGCCTCCACCGCCAGCGCGCCCGCATCGATGGTCTTGGGCGCGCGGGTCATCACGTCGGCGATGCGGGTGGCGCGGATGTCCACGTTGGCGTCGTCCAGGCTGCGGCGCAGGTCGCCGTCGGTGTACAGGCCCAGCAGGCGCTGGCCGGCATCGACCACGGCGGTCATGCCCAGGCGCTTGCGGCTGATTTCCACCAGGGCCTCGCTGACGGTGGCGTCCGGGCCCACGGCCGGAATGTCGTCGCCGGCATGCATCACGTCGGTGATGTGCAGCAGCAGGCGGCGGCCCAGGGCGCCGGCAGGGTGCGAACGGGCGAAATCGTCGGCGGTGAAGCCGCGTGCTTCCAACAGGGCCACGGCCAGCGCATCGCCCATCGCGAGTGATGCGGTCGTGCTGGAGGTCGGGGCCAAGGCGAGCGGGCAGGCCTCGGCCGGCACGCTGACGTCCAGGTGCACGTCGGCCTCCCGCGCCATGGACGATTGCGGCCGGCCGGTCATGGCGATGAGCTTGTTGCCCTGGCGCTTGAGCACGGGCAACAGCAGCAGGATCTCATCGCTTTCGCCGGAATAGGACAGCGCCAGCACAACGTCGGCGTCGGTGATCATGCCCAGGTCGCCATGCGCGGCCTCGCCGGGGTGCACGTAGAACGCCGGGGTGCCGGTGGAAGCCAGCGTGGCGGCGATCTTGCGGGCAATGTGGCCTGACTTGCCCATGCCGGTGCAGATCACGCGGCCGCGGGTCTCCATCATCAGGCGGCAGGCGGCGGTGAATTCGCCGTCCAGCCGGGCGGCGACGGCGCCGAGCGCGTCGATTTCGACCGCGAACGCGCGGCGGCCGCTGGCAGCCAGCGTGCTGGCATCAAGGGTGGGACGGGGCGAAGGCACGGTTGCCATTTCGGAGTGGGGGCCTTTCCGCTAGGCTAATCGGTTCATTCTATGCGGTCTGGCCGGGAAACGCCCGGCGCGGGGCGGGTGGCCGGGTTGTGGCAATACCGGAAACCGCGCCGATGCCCGCAGCGGGATGCTCCCTGATCGTGACCCCCGAGGTGCCTGCCCCATGAATCCCGACACCATCCGCGCCCTTATCGAACAAGGCCTGCCTGGCGCCCGTGCCGACGTGCGTGGCGACGACGGCGTGCATTTCGAGGCGACCGTGGTGGCCGAGGCCTTCCGCGGCAAGCTGCCGCTGGCCCGCCATCGCATGGTGTACGCGACCCTGGGCGACCGGATGGGTGGCGAGATACATGCCCTGGCGCTGAAGACGATGACGCCGGAAGAGGCCGGCGCGTCCAGCTGATCTGCGTGCTGTCCCGGAACGGTTGCGCGGTCTTTCGCGACGCGTTCGGGTAGGCCCACCCCATCCCTCTGGCACTCTGCCACCACCCGTTCCGCGAGCCGAGAATTCCATGCAGAAGATTGTTGTCGAGGGCGGACGCCCGCTGAACGGTGAGGTTCAGATCTCCGGCGCCAAGAACGCCGTGCTGCCCATCCTGTGCGCCACGCTGCTGGCCGACGAGCCGGTGGAAATCAGCAACGTGCCGCACCTGCACGACGTGGTCACCACCGCCAAGCTGCTGGCCGGCCTGGGCGCGACCATCACCATCGACCAGGGCACCATTGGCACCGGCAGCGAGAGCGGCATCGTGGTCGACCCGCGCACGGTCAACAGCCACGTCGCGCCCTACGAGCTGGTGAAGACCATGCGCGCGTCGGTGCTGGTGCTGGGCCCGCTGCTGGCCAAGTACGGCGAAGCCGAGGTGTCGCTGCCGGGCGGCTGCGCGATCGGTTCGCGGCCGGTGGACCTGCACATCAAGGGCCTGCAGGCGCTGGGTGCGGAGATCGTGGTGGAGCATGGTTTCATCAAGGCCAAGGCGGCCCGACTGAAGGGCGCGCGCCACGTATTCGAGATCGTCAGCGTGGGTGCGACCGAGAACGTGCTGATGGCGGCGACGCTGGCCGAAGGTACCACCATCCTCGAGAACGCGGCGATGGAACCGGAAATCGTGGACCTGGCCGAATGCCTGCGCGCGATGGGCGCCCAGATCGAGGGCGAGGGTACGCCGCGCATCGTGATCCACGGCGTGGAGCGCCTGCATGGCGGCAAGCACGCGGTGGTGGCCGACCGCATCGAGACCGGCACGTTCCTGGTGGCGGCGGCGATGACCGGTGGCCGGATCACCGCGCGCAAGGCGCGGCCCGACACCATGGACGCGGTGCTGGACAAGCTGCGCGAGGCGGGGGCCGAGATCACCTGCGAAGGCGACCGCATCACCCTGGACATGCACGGCAAGCGGCCGAAGGCGGTGAACATCACCACCGCGCCGCACCCGGCGTTCCCGACCGACATGCAGGCCCAGTTCATGGCCATGAATTGCGTGGCCGAAGGCGTGGGCGTGATCAAGGAAACAATCTTCGAGAACCGTTTCATGCACGTGAACGAGCTGGTGCGCCTGGGCGCGGACATCCACGTGGACGGCCACAGCGCCGTGGTGCGTGGCGTGTCCCAGCTGAGCGGCGCGCCGGTGATGGCCACCGACCTGCGCGCCTCGGCGTCGCTGATCCTGGCC
>CBFGOS010000063.1:0-10285 GCA_965650425.1 uncultured Lysobacter sp.
TCACCAACACCCCGTGGCGGGAGCGGCACAGCTACGTGCTGCCGGTGCGCGACGGCACTCCCCACGGTGATGGCTGGGAATGGGGGTTCGACAAGGCCTTCCACGTCTCGCCGTTCCTGCCGATGGACTGCCAGTACCGCTGGCGGTTCAACACGCCCGGCGAGGCGTTGCGGGTACACATGCAGGTGGCGCAGGCGGGCGGGCGTGCCTTTGACGCCACGCTGTCCATGCAGCGTCGTCCCTTGGACGGCCCGGCGCTGGCCCGCGTGCTGTGGCGCTACCCGCTGATGACCACGCAAGTCATCGGCGCGATCCATTGGCAGGCACTGCGCTTGTGGCTCAAGCGCACGCCGGTGCACGACCACCCTTCCATCGCACGTGAGCAGCCATGAACGAGATTGCACATTCCAGCCCCCTGACTGGCACCTACGGCCCGCTGGAGCGCTGGTTGCGCAACCAACTGCTGGCACGCTTCGCCGACCTGCGCGGTGGCGTGCTGGTGGTGCGCGACGCCTTGGGCGAACAGCGTTTCGGCGCGCCGGGGCATGGCGCGCTGCCCGCCGTGCACGTGCAAGTGGATGACGCGGCGTTCTATCGGCTGGTTGCGGCGCAGGGCAGCGTGGGTGCCGGCGAGGCCTACCTGCAGGGCCATTGGCGATGCGATGACTTGGTGGCCCTCGTGCGGCTGCTGGTGCGCAACCGCGCGCTGCTGGACGGCATGGAGGGCGGACTGGCGCGCGTGGGCGGGCTGGCGCTGCGCGGCTGGAATGCCCTGCGCCGCAACACGCACGCGGGCAGCCGGCGCAACATCGCCGCGCACTACGACCTCGGCAACGATTTCTTCGCGCTGTTCCTGTCGTCGGACCTGATGTACTCGTCCGCGATGTACGAGGGCGAGGGCGAAGACCTGGAGGCGGCCTCGCGGCGCAAGCTCGACGCGGTATGCAGGAAGCTGGCTCTGGCGCCAGGCGACCGGGTCATCGAGATCGGCACCGGTTGGGGTGGCTTTGCGCTGCATGCGGCGCGCCATTACGGGTGCCACGTCACCACCACCACCATCTCCCGCGAGCAACACGCGCTGGCCACGCAGCGCGTGGCCGAGGCCGGCCTGCAGGACCGCGTCACCTTGCTGTTGCAGGACTACCGCGACCTGCGCGGCGAGTACGACAAGCTGGTCTCGATCGAGATGATCGAAGCGATTGGCGCGCAGTACCTGGACACCTTCTTCGGCCAGTTGGGGCGGCTGCTGCGCCCGGGTGGTCGCGCGTTGCTGCAGGCCATCACCATCGAGGACCACCGTTACGTGCAGGCACGCGACTCGGTGGATTTCATCAAGCGCTTCGTTTTCCCCGGCAGCTTCATCCCATCGCTGAACGCCATGTACCAGGCCAAGACCCGCGCCAGCGACCTACAGGTGCTGCACCAGGAGGACTTCGGCCTGTCCTACGCCTGCACGCTGCGGGCCTGGCGCCAGCGGTTCATGGCACGCCTGCCGGAGGTGCGGGAGCAGGGTTTCGATGAGCGCTTCATCCGCCTGTGGGAGTTCTACCTTGCGTACTGCGAGGGCGGATTCCTGGAGCGCTCCATCGGCGTGTCGCACCTTTTGATGGCGCGGCCCGAGCACGGCGCAGGGAACGTCGCATGAATCCGCTGGCTGCCCTGGCGGTCATTGGCGTAGCCACGTTGCTGGTCATGACGTGGGGCTGGGATTGGCAGCGCCGGCATACCAATGCCGGCATCGTGGATGTGCTGTGGGCGGCCAGCGTCGGTGCCAGCGCGGTGTGGCTGGCGGCATGGGGTGACGGTGCCTGGCCCGCCAGGATGGCGCTGGCCCTGCTGGGCGGGTTCTGGGGGCTGCGTTTGGCCCTGCACCTGTGGCGGCGCGTTCGCCACGAACCGGAAGACGGTCGCTACCGCTACCTGCGCACGCACTGGCAGGGTCACCAGGGTAAGTTCTACCTGTTCTTTGCCGGTCAGGCGCTGCTGGTGGTGCTGTTCGCCCTGCCGTTCGTCGCAGTGGCGCGCAGTCCGGTGGCGACGTTCTGGCCGTGGATCGCGCTGGCGTTGGCCATTGGCGCGGTGAGCGTGGTGGGCGAAGCCATTGCCGACCGCCAGTTGGCGCGGTTCCGCGCCGACCCGGCCAACCACGGGCGCACCTGCCGTGAGGGTCTGTGGCGCTACTCGCGACACCCCAACTACTTCTTCGAGTGGCTGCACTGGTTCGCCTACGTCGCGTTGGCTGTGGGCTCGCCTTGGGCAGGGATGGCGTGGCTGGGGCCACTGCTGATGTACGTGTTCCTGCGCTGGATCAGCGGCATCCCCTACACCGAGGCGCAGGCCCTTCGCACGCGCGGCGATGACTACCGCGCCTACCAACGCTCCACCTCCATGCTGTTTCCCTGGCCCCCGCGGCCCGACGTGAAGGACAAGACGCGATGACCACGATGTTTGAATTGCCGCTCGACCGCCCCGCGGACGGTCCGCTGGGACTGGCCGAACGCGGGCTGCTGCACGATGCCGTGGTCCGCGCCGGCATCCGCCGCCTGTGCGCGCAGCGTCTGCAGGAAGAGTACGCCGGCGGGGTGTCGGCCCAGTCCGAGCGACTGGGCCAGCGCCTGCAGGAGTTGCGACGGGGCGTGGTCGCGCTGCATACCGACGCGGCCAACCGGCAGCACTACGAACTGCCGCCCGCGTTCTTCCAGCACTGCCTGGGGCCTCGCCTGAAGTACAGCAGCTGCCTGTACTCGACCGGCAAGGAATCGCTGGAGCAGGCCGAGGAGGCGATGCTGGCGTTGTACGCTGAGCGCGCCGGGCTGGCCGATGGCCAGGACATCCTCGAGTTGGGCTGCGGCTGGGGTTCGCTGACGCTGTGGATGGCCGAGCGCTATCCCAACGCGCGGATCACCGCGGTGTCGAACTCGCACTCGCAGCGGGCCTTCATCGAGGCGCGTTGCGCCGAGCGCGGCCTGCACAACGTGCAGGTCATCACCTGCGACGTAAACGATCTTCAACTGGAAGCGCAGCGCTTTGACCGCTGCGTGTCGGTGGAGATGTTCGAGCACGTGCACAACCATGCCGCGCTGATGCAACGCATCCACCACGCACTGCGACCGGGCGGCGCGCTTTTCGTGCACATCTTTGCGCACCGGGTGCTGATGTACCCGTTCGAGACGCAGGGCGAGGACAACTGGATGGGCCGGCACTTCTTCACCGGCGGGATGATGCCGTCGGCCGACCTGCTGCTGTTCTTCCAGGAGCACCTGCGGCTGGAGCAGCGCTGGCTGCTCGATGGCACGCATTACGAGCGCACCGCCAACCACTGGCTGGAGCGGCACGACCAGCAGCGCGACGCGATCATGGCCGTGCTGCGGAAAACGTACGGTCCAACGGCGGCCCCGCTTTGGAACCAGCGCTGGCGCATGTTCTGGATGGCCTGTGCCGAACTGTTCGGCTACCGCGACGGGCAGGAGTGGCTGGTCGCGCATTACCGCTTCGTCCGCCCATGACCGGGAGGCGCAATGAATTTCCTTAAGTTGACCGTGCTGGTTGCCGCTATGGTTGCCCTCGCCGCGTGCCGCTCGGGCGACGTCAAGCCCACCATCCCGCCCGCCGCCCACGTGGACATCCCGCGTTTCTTGGGCGACTGGTACGTGATCGCCCACATTCCCTCATATCCCGAGCGGAATGCCTACGCGGCGGTGGAGTCGTATGCACGGCGCCCCGATGGACGCATCCAGACCACGTTCCGCTTCCGCAAGGGGGCGCTGGATGGCCCGGTAAGGACGATGCACCCCATCGGCACGGTGCGCGAAGGCACCCAGGGCGCGGTATGGGGCATGCAGTTCGTCTGGCCAATCCAGGCTGAGTACGTCATCGTGTACGTGGACGATGACTATCAGCAGACCATCGTCGGGCGCAGCAAGCGGGACTACGTGTGGTTGATGGCGCGCACGCCGCAGATATCGGCGGAGGACTACGAGGCGAGGATCCGCCAGATCGCGGAGTTGGGCTATGACGTGTCGCGGATCCGGAAGGTGCCGCACTAGCGGCCATTCAAGGACGTGCTCAGCGCCGCAACCGGCGTGGCACCATCGCCCCAAGCGGCCGCGCCACCACCGCGCGTGCCCGCGGGTCATACAGGACCACGCCGGCCAGCAGGCCCACCACGCAGCCCAGCACGGTGTCCGTGAAGCGCGCGATGACCAGCGCATCCGCGGAAAAGCCTTCCCCGAGCGTGGCGGCTTCGGCCAGCAGGATCGTCAGCGGGGTGATGAACACCGTGGCCAGCCCGTAGTGGCGAACCACCAGCCATTCCACGATCCATGTCAGCAGCATCACCGCAAAGGCCACGCGCCACGCGTCCAGGGGCAGGGAGAGCAGGGCGCCCGCGATGACCAGTCCCAGCGCGGTGCCCGCCACTCGATGCAACTGGCGGTTCCACACCGCCCGCAACGTGGCGCCTTGCGCGACCGCCATGCAGCTCACGGCCACCCAGTACGGACGAGGAAGCTGGATGAGTTCCGCCACCCATAGCGAGATGCCGACAGCCGCGGCAATCACCACGGCGTCTACCACCACGAAGTCGAAGCTGGCAGCAGGCCGGTGCGGCACGGGTGAGGCGGGCCAGCGGGGCAGCGTCGCCAGGCTGTAGCCAAACGCGATGAGCCCCGCGCCCAACGTGCCCAGGAACAGCGCGCCCACCTGGGAGAGCAACAGCGCGGTGGGCATGGGGGTATACGCGCCGATGGATGCGGCCATGACGAAGAACACGGGGCCGGGCGGAGGCAAACGGTAGTAGCGCACTGCCATGGTCACCACCAGCGCCGCCAAGGCGACCAGCAGGGGCCGCAAGCCCGGCGCCTCCAGGGCATGCACGCCCAAGCCCAGCGCGTAACACGCGGCCATGGCGAACGCGCAGGCCATGAGCGTGACCATGCGGTGGTGTAGTGGGGTGTCGGGGAGGTACAGGAACGCCAGGCCGCCCACGGACCCGGCCAGCGCGGTCGTCATGTGTCCGGACCAGGCGCCTGCCAGCAGCGGCAGGCCAGTGGCAAGCGCCGCGGCGACGGGCATGGGCCAGCGCCGTCGGCTGGACTGGAACGTCACGAGGTGCTGCCATTCCGCGCGCAGCGTTCGCTGGAGGGCAGTTCGCCAGTCGGGGGGGCTCATGCGGTCATTCTGTCAGGCCCGCGCTCCGGGGTCAGTCCACCCTTCGTAATATCGCGTGCCGGCGCACAGACAGACAAAAGGCGCGTCATGCGCGCCTTTTGTCTGGACCACTGGGTCAGTGGTTGCGGTCACTCTCGTGACGTGGGGCATCCTTACGGCTGCGATCCTGGTCCTGCTCGCGGGTGTTGGCTTGACGCTTGTCGTCCTTGTCACGGCCCATGTTCTGCGAGCTGCGGTTCTCATTCTGCTTCTGGTTCTGATTCTGGCCCTGGTTATGGGTAGGCATTCTCGAGCTCCTTCATGCAAAAGGCAGCCTGCTTGACTGCACGCACAGGATCCCCGACGTGACGTTCGCGCTGGGCGAAATATTCGTGCGGTTCGCGTGAGGTGGGCGCGCGCATCAGGCATTGATTCAGGTCCGCTGCACGCGGGCTGGGAAGTCTCCGATGCCTCAGCGCCGCTGCATCCGCAGCCGTCTTTCATTGGCCACGGCACGCCTGTGCACGGGTGCAACTCCGGCCGCCAGTACCCCCACGGCTGCACGGGCTGCGTGGTTGTGGAGGGACATTGGCGACTGTGTCATCGCGATCGTCATGTCCCACCAGCTCTGCCATCCGGCCATCCACATCCCAGTCCATGCCTGGTGGAAGGCCTCGACTTTTTCGCTGCCCATGCGCATGAACTCGCCATGGTCCCGCGTGGACGGCCATGGGCCGGCGGTCGCGAGACGCGCACTGCGGCGGGCCACCACTTGCGGTGCGGCCCATGCCAACTCCAGGACTTGGCGATTCACGTCGGCTGTGGATGCTTTTCGGCGGGCCATGGGCAAGTACCAACGCGTGGGGAAGGGAAAGGCTAGTGCATCGTTGTGTAGGTCACCGTGATGCAGCGGACGGGCCGCTCACGCCGCCCTCATGTACGCCCGACGCGATAATCACCTGCGCAGGCTTAAGTTCCAGTCCCCACCCTGCACAGGCCTGACCCCACGGATGAGTCGCGCGCCCGATCAATCCCCGTCTGGCGCCCACGTCGCGCGCGCAGTGGGCCTGCGCTATGTGGACGACGCCATGCCAGGCATCCGGCGTCGCGGGCCCCGCGGTCGGCCGCTGTACGTCCATCCGGATGGCCGACCCGTGCGGGACAAGGCGACGTTGGAGCGCATCCGCGCACTGGCCATTCCGCCGGCATGGCGCGAGGTATGGATCTGCAGCACGGCGCAAGGCCACGTACAGGCCACCGGGCGCGACGCGCGCGGCCGGAAGCAGTACCGCTACCACGCCGACTGGGTACATAGCCGCCAACAGGACAAGCACGAGCGCAGCGTGGCGTTCGGCGCCGCCTTGCCCAGCCTGCGTCGGGCCTTGCGCAAGAGCCTGTCCGTAGCCGGGTTCCCGAAGGAAAAAGTGGTAGCCATGGTGGTGGCGGTTATGGGCGCGACCATGATCCGCATCGGCAACGTGGAATATGCCGCGGGCAATCGCTCTTATGGGTTGACGACCTTGCGCAGTCGCCATGTCCAGGCCGTGCGTGGGGGGCACCTGCGGTTCCAGTTCCGCGGGAAATCGGGCAAGCAGCAGGAGGTCATGCTGACCGATGCGCGCCTCACGCGACTGGTGCGGCGGTGCCAGCAGCTTCCCGGGCAGCCGCTTTTCCAGTACCTGGATGAGGACGGGCGCTGTCAGCCGATCGGTTCCGCGGACGTCAACGACTGGTTGCGTGCAACGATGGGGAGCGACTTCTCGGCGAAGGACTTCCGCACCTGGGGCGCAACGGCAATGGCGTTTCGGGCGCTGGCCTCGACGCCATTGCCCACGAAGAAGGATGGAACCCCCGGGCCAGAACGTGCGATGGCCGCCATGGAATCGGGCGTGGTTGAGCAGGTCGCAAAGGTGCTGGGCAACACGCCCACGGTCTGCCGCAAGTCCTATATCGACCCGTCACTGTTCCCGGCATGGCGCGAAGGATTACTGGCGAACGCCGCCCGCGGAGCGACCGGCGACCGCCAGTGGGAGGCGGCCACCCTGCGATTCTTGCGGGCGCAGCGTCGGCGTTCGAAGGTCAGGAAGCCCACGGCCAACCGCTGAGCCGAGGCGGCCCTGACTCGCGGCCCAACTTGAGTCGAGTCGGTCTCCGAAGCATTCCGGGGCGTCTACTTCCGGGCGATGCCCACGGGCAACGTCGATACACGTTGCATTTCGTCACTGCCCAGCACACCAGGGTCGGCCAGATAGGCTTTCACAAAGTCCGTGCCCTCCGCGCCCCAGAACAGCTCTCCGTCGATGATGTGCGTCGGCACGCCAAACACGCCGCGTTCCGCGGCCTGCTCGGTTTCCTGACGCAACGCGGCTTTCACCTCTTCGTCCATCAGTCGTGCGGGGTCCACCCCCAACTCGCGGGCCAGCGACGCTACGACTTCCGGGGCAGCGGGGTCGGCGCCCGTCGTCCACAGCGCCTCGAAGATGCGACCAATGGCCTGCGGCGTGTTGCCTGCAGCGATGGCCAGCCGCAGGTATGGCAGCGGATTGAACGGGTGGGCGGCCGGAAAGCGGAATGGCACGCCGTGCTGCTGGGCCCACCACACGCACGAGCGGTACGTCCACGTGCGTTTGGAGGGGATTTCCGCGGGTCCCTTGTGCCCGTGACGCTTCAGGAGTTCTGCGAACAGCACGGGATGGAAAGTGATGTTCACGTCGCCCAGTTCGCGCAGGCGATGGAAACCGAAAAAGGCGAAGGGCGAAATGAAGTCGAAGTACCAATCGATGTGATGTGCTTGCGGCTGGCTCATCCGACCGCAGCCTTCAGCAATGCCACCACTCGCGCCTCTTCCTCCTTGCCCAACGCGGTCAGCGCGAACGCGGTTGGCCATAGGTGGCCGTCATCCAATCGTGCCTGGTCGCTGAACCCCAGGGTCGCGTAGCGCGATCCGAACTTGCCTGCCCCCTGGAAGAAGCACACCACCTTGCCTTCACGTGCATAGGCCGGCATGCCATACCAAGTCCTGGGGCTCAGCGTTGCGGCATGGGCCGTGACCAGTTCATGCAGCCGTTGGGCCAGGCGTCGGTCGGGCTCGGCCATCTCGCCAATCTTGGCCAAGACGTCCGCCTCGCCGGCGGCCTTGTCCTGGGCCAGGCGGGCTTCGGCCTTCAGCTCGCGAGCGCGCTCCTTCATGGCGGCGCGCTCTTCTGCGGTAAAGCCGGCGGCCGCAGGCCTGGCGGCCTTGGGGCGCGTGGACGATCTGCTTGTGGCCTTCGTCGTCGTCATGGACAGGGCGTCTCCTGGGGTGGTCTCCACGGTACAACCATCCTGCGTGCCGGTGGTCGACGGCGGTCTGCCCGGGGCTCAGCCGTCGGGAGGGTGCTGCCAACCCGGCGCGCTATGCTAGTCCGGTGCAAGGTGCATCCGCCGACGCCGGAAGCCTGGGGGCCGCGCTGCGGGACTATGGCCTTGCCGAACTGGCGTCCGCGGAGGAACAACTGGCGTTGCCGGGCAGCCGCGTGCACGACGGCATCCACCAGGCGCGCAAGGCCATTCGCCGCACGCGCGCCATGCTGGGCTTGGTCAGAACGATGCTGGGGCCGGGTGGCCGGCTGGTCGATCGCGAACTGCGTCGCATGAACCAACGGCTGTCGCCATTGCGCGATGCGCATGCGCTGGTGCAGACGCTCGACAGGCTTCGCACCAAGGCCCGGAACGATCGCACCCGCTCCGTGCTGGCGCACGCGCAGCGCGTGGCGGTGCGACGAAGGACGGCCCTGGCGCGCGGTGCCGCCTTCAGACAGACCCTTCGTGATGAGTCCAGCGTGTTGGGCGTGTTGCGTGCAGCACTGCAGGCCCTGCCGTGGGCAACGGTCTCCGCGCTGGTCGTCAGCGACGCCATGGTGCGCGCATCGCACAGGACGGACGTCGTGCGCCAACGCGCGATGGCGCATGGCCACGACGAGGATTGGCACAGGTGGCGGCGCAGCATGCGCCGGCTTTCGCAGCAGCACCGGGCGGTGGTCGCCGCGGGACTGGTGGTGCCGCAGTCGGAGTTCGACAAGCACCTGACCGTGCAGCTTGGCGTGATGCAGGACCTGAGCCTGCTCATCGCGCACTGCCAGGGGACGTCCCCATTCTCCAAGGCGACGCGGCTGGAGTTGCGGGAGTTTGCCGAGCGGTCCTTGGCGCGCCAACGCAAGCGCATCCGTTCGGTGGTGCCGGGCGATTGACGCGCGGGGACGCGGCCGGCGGGCGCCGGCCTGCGTCCGGTAGGGCGCTTACTTGTTGTTGGCGCTGTAGCCGCCCGGTCCCAGCAGCGCAATGGCAAGGGAACCGGCCAGGAACATGCCCTGCAGCTCCAGGGCCCAGCCGCCCTGATCGTTGAGCTGGCCCAGCTGGCCCATGTGTGCCAGCCAGATGGCGACCAGCATGTTGATGGCGATGATGATGCCGCCGATGCGTGCGTAAGCGCCGATCAGCACCATTACCGGCGCCAGTACCTCACCGACCAACACGCCGTAGCCGAGCCAGCCGGGCAGGCCCTGTGCTTCGACCATGCCCACGATCCCGGACACGCCGCCCTTCAGCTTGGCGATGCCGTGCAACAGGATCAGCACGCCGACGGCGATGCGAAGGATGAGTTTGCCGAGGTCGGCCTGGGTGTTTGGATTCATGTCGCTAGGTCCCCTGGTGAGTGTTGGCGGATTTGCGAGTTGCTGCGGCACCCTGCGGTGCAGTGCGTCAGCGTACCGGTACGCGCAGGCGAATGCCGTTCCACGCCAGGACCACACCGTCCTGATCGATGGTTTCCACCACGGCGTCGCCCACGCGGTCCCCTTCGCCCACGCGGTTGCCGTCGATGATGGCAAAACGCCGGGGAGACTCGGCCCCCCACATGTGCATGCTCATCTTCAACGGGGGCAACTGCTGGCGGTCGGCAGTGCTCAGGTCGGCCAGGCGGAGCGGGGCGCCGGCGCCGGTCCCGGTGCCGGCGCTGGTGCCAGGGCGCGGCGGGGGTACGACCTCTTCGCGCGGCGGCGAGGGCAGGTCCGTGGCGCTGGATGCCGAACGTGTCGGTGCGGGTGTCGCAACGGCGGTCGCGGACGGGCCTCGAACGCTCGTGTCGGACGCAGGCTTT
>CBFGOS010000064.1:0-10245 GCA_965650425.1 uncultured Lysobacter sp.
AATCCATGATGAGGAAGACATCCTTGCCCGCCTCCACCAGACGCTTGGCGCGCTGCAGGACCGACTGCGGCGATTCGCTCAAGCGGTTTCCGGCAGCGGTGTACGCGATCCGCACGGCCTACAGCTTGCCCTCTATCGCCTTGAACTCGGCCAGGAACGACACGAGTGAGTCGACCAGCTTGCCGGCTTCGTCGCCGATGATGCCCACCTGCTTCTGCAGGCGGTCGCGGACCCACAACCGGGCGACCACCTGCAGCATCGCCATCAGCGTATTGGGGCTGGCGAACACCACCTTGGCCCGCCAGGCATCGTTCTGCAGGTTGGGATCCGTCGACAACGCCGCCGACAGCGCGCCCTCGATGGGCACGAACAGGATCGTCAAGTCCAACGCCTGGCCACCCAGGATCTTGGGGTAATTCTTTTCTGCCAGATCCTTGAAGTGGGCGCGCAGTGCAGCGGCGTGCAGCTTCAATGCCTCGTGGTACTCACCCGCGTCGTCGGTGGCGTGCGCCTTCTCCCACGCGACCAGGTTGACCTTCGAGTCAATGACGACCTGGCGGCTGTCCGGCAGCGTCAGCACGACGTCCGGCTGGCGCCGCTGGCCGGTTTCTTCATCCTTGCTGGACGCCTGGCGCTTGAAATGCGTGCCTTCCTCCAAACCGGAGGCCTGTAGCACGGACTCCAGGATCATTTCGCCCCAGTTGCCGCGGATCTTCGCGTTGCCCTTCAGCGCGCGGGTCAAAGCGTCCGTGGTGCTGGCCATGCCCTGGTTGAGGGTCTTCAGCTCGGAGATCGCGCCGACGAGCACCGCGTTGTCCTTGACCTGCGACTCGTTGAGTGCGTCAACACGCTCGCGGAAGGTCTTGATGTGCTCGTTGAACGGCTTGAGTGTCTCTTCCAACTGCTTCTTCGACGCCTCGCCAGACTGGTTGATGCGCTGCTCCAGCGCCACCGCCTTTTCGTCGAACACCTTGCTCGCCGCCTCGGTAAACGTGGTCTGCATGTGCTGCCTGGCGTTCTCGACGAACTGCCGGGCTTGCTCGGCCAGCTCCTGCGCTTTGTTTCGGTCGGCTTCCATCTCAGCCAAGCGTACCGACTGCGCGAGCAGCTCTTCCCTTGCCAGGTCGCGTTCTGCTGCGGCGCGATCGGCGGCGCCGCGCAGTTCAATGACGGTCTGTTGCACCAGCTCCAGCTGGGACGTGGCCGTTCGACCCTCCAGCGTTGCGTCCCGCAGCGCGGACTGCGCCGTGTCCAAATGGCTGCGTACCGTCTCCAGATCACCTTCCAGACCGTGGACACGGTTGCTCGCCTCGCGCAGTGAGGTTTCCGCAGTGGAACGGGCGGCGACCGCTTCGAGCAGATCCTTGCGCAATTGGCTGAACTCGGCCTCGCCTTGCTTGATCTGATCCTGCAACGCCCGCACTTGCGCGTCCGCCCCGGCCATGGCGTTGGCGCGGGCCCGCTCGCGGTCAAGCTCTTGTGCCAAGGCGGCGATACGCTCGCTTGCGCTCTTCTTGGCAAGGATCAGCAAGACCGTCATCACCGCGGCGACGGAAAGGGCGACGTAGATGATCCACTCAGGCATTGCGGCGGTTCCTCGCTCGAACGCGAACATGTGCAGGGCCAGAGTCTATCCCGCTCTCCTGCTTTTGGTGCCACCGCATCTGGGAATTTTCCTTTGGCTTCACTGTGCGCTCGATTCGCCCATACCGTCAGGTGCCGGGCTCAGCAAATACTATGGATACGTCACGAACCAGTGGCAGCAGCTCCGGAGCCAACTCCCTGGTTGCCCCGGTGATGGCTGTCAGCACGGTGGACTCGCGCCCACCCATCGGCTTTTCGGGCTGCAGGATGTCGTTCGTCGTAATCCATCGCCCAGATTCGATAACACCCCCGCGCTTCAGCCAAGCCGAGTAGGTGTCCAGCGTGGCAAGCACCAACCCCACGTCAGGTGGCGTCTCCAGCGCGACCACGGCGTGCATCGGCTGCGCGTAGATTCGACCCACCGCCGCGCGCACGGCGGCTTTGACCATGGCGTCACCCTTGGCATAGGCGTGGTGAAGGGTGTCCAGACAGGCCAGCAGCACATGCGGCTTGCCCCCGCGTATGATCGCGCCCACCGGCACCTTGAGGGTTTCTCGCTGGACCGTGCCCCGCGAGTGCTCGTGCATGTACCTGCTCGCTGCGGCCACCTGATCGAGTGGCGGCGTGGCGCGCTGCCAGTCCAGTCGCTCTTGCCCCTGCTGCCACAGTCCTTCGATTAATGCAGCCGCATCCTCGTATGGAAGGCTGAAGGCGGGAGAAAGGTTCAGCCAGTGAGTCGCGCCGGCCGGGCGGACGGTTGGCGCATCGGGGTCCAGGTGGCCGAACCGCGGCGGCGTGGCGGGTACATCCCATTCCCAGTCATGGATGACTTGTTCGCCGCTAACGGCCCGCAGCAGGCGTCGGCCGGTGTGCACCACAAGCGGTTCGTCCGGGCCAAAGTCGATGGTGGCCACGCTGGCATGGCTGACCGGCCCGAGGCGGGGATCGTGCTCGGCCTCGTTGGGAATGAGGTACAGCAGCCAGCCGTCCTTGCCGGACAGCGCCAGGCGCAAGGGTTGGCGGCCGTGGACATCGGCCCAATGCTGGATGGCGTCCACGCGACTGCTGTGGTCACTGATCGCAGCATGCAGGGCATTGAGGGCGGTGGTGACGTAGGCGCGGTGGGAGGCTGAGCCGGGAGCCGGTGCCTTGCCGTCGCGTCGCGAGGTGCGGGCAATGGCCAGTGCGTCTGTCAGGTGGTCGTCAAGCGCATCCGGGTCGTACCGCAGGTCGGCCGACACCAGCGCTTGACGCAGCTCTGCCCTGAGCGGGTCCTCGGATTCATCGCGTTCTCGCACCCAGCGGCGCGCAACCTGGAACAGTTCCACATAGTCACGGTAGGACCGGCGCTGCTCGCGGCTTTCCAGGTAATAGGTCATGTCGCTGGCGCGCACGCGGTCAAGGACGAGCATCTCCTTGATCGGTTGTTGATTCGCCCCTTCACTGATGGCCGCCCTCAACATCACCTCCCGGCGGGTCACGTTGCGGTTGTAGCCGCAATACACCGCCGGCACCTCGACGTAGAAGCCCTGCTTGTCGTGCTGGGCCCGAGCAATCAACACGCCCTCGCCCTGAGCCAGCTTAGGGCGGTACAAGGACTCGTAATGCGTTCTCCCCCCGTAGTAGCGGCCTCGAGTGAATGCGCCTGGGCAGTCGTCGGCGTTCATCACGGCCGCGAGTTGGACAGCCACCCAACTCCCCTTGGCCAGATACGCGTTCTGCGCATGGCGCCACTGGGCGTAGCCGGGCCGGGTGATGGCAAGCATCGTGTCAATGCTCACCAGCCGCAGGTGACGGTCCATGAAGGACGGATCCAGCCAGTTGGCAAAGCGGGGCAGGGCGCTGGCATCAAACAGCACGCCGCGATCGCGCAGGCCCCACAGCATGATCAGCACCTGCCCATAGTGGTCGAGTGCTCCGAGCTGCTCGCGCTGGGCCGCGGCATAGTCCAGGTCATCGCGGGTGATCCGCGTGGGCTCCTCCCGGTGCCACTTCGGCTTGCGCGTGTAGTAGCCGTCCTGCTCCGCCGCGGAAGGCAACAGTTGCTTGATCGGCCGAAGGATCTCGTCGGCATCGATCAGATACAGGCGTTCACCATCGCGTACCAGGAGGCGCTTGCGCTTCGACTCCTCGCTCATCTCATGGTTGTAACGACGCGCTGCCACCTGTCGGGCAACATCGCCCTTTTCCTTGATGAATTCCTTGTAGTTGTTGCGGAACCGGGCGAGCACCACCCCGCGCTCGGCCGGGATCAGGCGGGTCAGCAGCGCCGGGTCTTCCAATGCCTGCAGCAGCGAGTCCGTTTGGGTGTGATCGAGCCCCCCTTGGTCCAGCAGGATGAGGGTCTCTTCGTCGAGCGACAGCACCTCCTGGTAGATCGTCAGCGGCACATCCGCGGCAGCCGGCGCGCCATCGCGCAGCAGATCCACGGACAGGTCATCGCCCGTATAGATGCGCAGGTTGGTAACCGTCTTGAGGATCGTCGCCACGCTGTCCAGTTGGGACTTGGCGCGGGCAAGCGCCGCCTGGGCACGCTCCTGGTGGAAATTGGCCATCCGTGTGCCCTGGGCCGACAGCGACTTGCTGTGCGTGGAGATCCATTCCGAGTGCCGCTCTGCGTCTTCCTTCATGCGCTGGGCGTGGATCGTCATCGCATTGATCTGGTCAACCGTCACCAGGGCCTGGCCCGGCGCGCCGACGTCTGTGCTCGGGTCATGGCAGAGCAGGCCCGCCGGCGTTGCACCGGGTGGTGGCTGCATCATCAGCGCCTTGGTCTGCTCCATCTCATCGAGCAGCAACTGCAGCTCCCCGGCTCGGACCGCCTGGCCATCGGGGCATGGCTCCCAATGCCGGTAGAAGTCATCGGCATGGAACTCGACTTTGAAAGCATCCGCCCAATTCGGGTGTGGCGCGAAGCCGTAGGCGTGGGCCTGGCCATCAGCCATTTCGACGCTGGCCAGCATGAGCACCGTACCGGCCGGCATCGCCGGAGCCACCATCCGGTTGGTGCGAACACGCTCCTCGATCGCCTCGCGCAGTCGCCAGTACGACCCCGGGAGCGGAGCGTCCATGCGGTGCGCGTAGGTCGCGCCATGGCGTGGGGCGGCCGGAACGAGGTCGGTGGCAGGGCTGTCGGTCACAGGATGTCTCGGTAATTGACACCCGCAGGATTAGCGGATGGTGCAGTTACCTTGGCGCGCCTTGCCAGTTCGCAAAGTTATCGCTCGGCGGCGACGGAACGGGCAAGGGCACAAGGAGGATCACGGCAACACGCAACACATCGGCCTTGAAGCTCAAAGAAGATGCAACTGCCTGGCACCCGTGGCTACGAGGATATGATCCTTGACCTGCCGCATCAGCGCCGCATGCATCGGCCCTTCCACGCTCTGGCCAATGATCTCGGCCTCGATCTCGGTGGAGACGAGCTCGGTATTGACGCTGTCCAATCCCATCAGCGCCTTGGATGCGGGGCCATCGACGAACAGGTATCGGCCCTCGGGCGTGCGGATGGTGACGCTGTCCTTGGCGCGACGGGGCTGCGACTTGGTGACGGTCGGTGACACCAGCGAGGTTTCGTCGATCACCCGAGCCCGGCCGGTGGCCAGCCCCTTTTGCAGCGAGCTGGTGTCGGTGATGTCGGCCAGGCGCGGCAGATGGTCGCGCAGCAGCTCCATAATCGGGGTTGCGTTTCGCGCCGTCGGCGCCGGCATGGTGAAGCCCGGAAACACGCTGGCCACGATGAAGGCGCGCTTGCGCGAGGTCAGGCCGCCGAATGCCGGGGCTTCCAGCACCTGGGCGGTCACGTGGTAGCCCATTCGCCGCAGCTGCAGGCACATGATCTGCCCCGCCGCGCTGCTCAGGAAAGCAGGGACGTTCTCAATCACCACCACGGCCGCCTCCAGCTCCTCGATGGCCCGCAGGGTGGGTACCACCATGTCGATCGTGCTGGTCAGGTTGTCGATGCTGGCCTGGCGGGCCTCATGGGTCTTGAGTGGGCTGAAGTCATCGCACTGGGGGGAAAAGTGGGCCACCGGCACGGCGCCGACCTGCGCGCGGATGCGTGACCAGTTGGCGGCGAAGATGTCCTCGTTGAAGAGGTACTTGAGGAACTGGCTGTTGGCCGCGGCATTGAGGATGCCGGTCTCGGTCTTGTCGGTCGTGTCGCGGGCCTCGTGCGGGCGATAGTCCAGCGCGGCCGTGACGCGGAACCCCTCGCGTTCCATCAATGCGATGTCCACGCCGGACGTGAGCGCCACGAAGGCCTCCAGGCGCTCCTCGGCGCGACGCTGCCGCAGCGACTTGCCGATCATGAAGGCGCGGTTGGCCAGCGGCGTCACGGTGATCAGGCCGGCGCGGGTGATCTGCCAGTTGACCGCCTCGGTGTAGGACGGGATGGCGGCATCGAGCAGGCTGGCCGATTGCAGGTCGATCTGCGCTTCCAGCGGGCGGGAGCGGCGCTGCGCGTACTGGCGGCAGTGGATCTGGTTGCCCCCATCGGGGACGAAACGCAGCTCCAGGCCCTTGCCTGTGCCGAGCGTAGTCGCCTCAAAGCGCGCTCCGGGCTGGTAGCCCATCAGCGGCAGCAGGTTGCTGGATAGGCGCAGTTTGCGGCGCAGTCCGCCGTCCGCACGCGGCGTTGCTTGCACGCGCAGCGTCTTGGAGACCATTTCCGGTACGCGGGCGGCGGCGAGCACGCGCTCACCGCTGACCCAGCTGCGCTGGGTCGGGTGGGTGGTGCGGCCGGAGGTGCGAGCGGTTTGGGCGAGGGCGGTCATGGTCAGGTGAGCCTGTCGATCGGGACAGGCTCATCTCATCACGAGGTACCGCGCGACCAAGTTAGGTGGAGGCTCCGATCAGGCCCACATCAGAAGAGCGATTGCTGGGCGTACTGCGGCGCTTCGTCGCCAGCCGGCATGCTTGAGGGCGTGGCTTCCGCGGGGCCGGCCGAGGGCGCCTGGGTGGCCTCCGCCGGAGGCGCGAGGGACGCAGGCTCCGTTGACGGGGGTGTTTCGAGCTCGGCCGGCATCGGCTCGGCCTGCTGCTCTTCGGCCTCCGCCTCACCGACCGTCTGGGTCAGCGTGGCGGGCAGCGAAGGGTTGGGTGTCGGCTCCGTCGCCGGGTCCTGGGGCGGGGCCACGTCCAGTTCGGCTACTTCCGGGGCAGCCGCTTCCGCGACCCCTTCCGCTGAGGCGCGGTTGAGCGCCATGCGCTCCGCGCGGGCCTCGCGCTTGCGGGCAGCCTCTGCCGGCGTGACCTGTTTGTCGCGCCCCCAGATCACTGCGCGCAGTATGCGCAGCCGGGCGGCCACTTCTGCACGCGAGGTGTCCGCGGTGAACTGCTCAGAGATAAACAGCGTCCCCCCAGCCGGGTGCGGGGCGTACATGCGGTACTCAATGCAGTCGTCGGACTTTCGCTCGCGGGCCCACGTGGGCAAGGTTCGGTGAAGGGCGGGGGCTCGGCGGTTGGCCAGATCAGCCATCGAAGGGCGGGTGGTCATTGCTCAGTGTCCTCAGTGCGTGCCGGCAGGCGGCGGCAGCGGCATGTCCCGCACGGCTTGGACGGCCACGGCTTCGTCGCCCTTGAGCACGAATGCCTGCCCGTCCTCCCACATCACGAGCTCGCCATCGTCCGTATCGATCTGCTTGCCGAACAGGCGTAAGGCCTTGGCAAGCGACCCCGGCGGCAAGTCACGCAGCGAGTCGGTAGGGATGCCATCCAATGCGGACAGGGCCAGATCGATACGTGCCGGGTCCACTGGCAGCTGCGCACACGACACCACGGGCAGCGTCACGAGCTCATCGAGCTCCTCGCCGCGACGCCCGACAACGTTGCCACTGTCCTGACGGGCGTATGCCTCCCGCACCGCGCCATCGTCGTTGAACGACACCACGAACTTCATGTGCTCGGTATGCGGGAAATCATCGTCCTCGTGACGAACGAAGAAGGAAAAGGAGAACTCTGTGCCGCTGCTGTCGTACTCCATCCCTGACGAGTCTTCGACATCGAGATCCCCCAGGTCATATCGAGTGAACTCGCGCTCGGCGATGAGACGGCGGCGTTCCAGTTCTTCTTGGTTGGGGTGCATGCGGGGGCTCTCTGGAGTGGTCATGCAGCCATTGCAGCAGAGCGTGCTGGCCACCAAAGTTGGCGGGTCAGCCCATCCAGCCTTCTGCGCGGAGCACCTCGGCATCCACGTCAGCCTTGCGGACCTTGGGCTTGGGCAGGGCGGCTTCGATCTCCAGCACCCGGTCGTGCGGATGCTCGAAGTCGATCATGTGGGGCGGCGTTGCCAGGCCCTGACTGGCGCGATCAATCGTCCATTGGCGCACCGCTGCCACGCGCTGGATGGCGGCCTTGATCTGCGCGAGCGTCACGCTTTTCGCATCCCCAACCGTGATCCCGATAAGGCGCGGGTTTGTGTGGCGCACGATCAGGCGTGTTATGACGCGAATGCGGGAACTGACGCCACTGACCCGGACCTCGAGGCGGACACCCGTGTGTCCAGTGTGGACCAGCTTCCTGTCCTGCTCGCCCCAGTTGAGGCGTCGGCGCAGCCCCTTGGCATCCTTGCTCAGGATGCGGCGAACGTTGGGGCGGCTGGCGATTTCAGGATCGCTCAGGCGCTCGGCCAGAATGGCCTTGGCCTCCTTCAGCGACTGCATTGGGTCCCGGCCACTGTCGGCGGCATATCCGCGTACACCAAGCCTGGTCTGCCACCAGGCGCCGCGGCCGGTGTCGATCCGCTGGATCCACATCGGGACTTGGACGGTGCGCCCATCCCCTAGGACACAGGGGCGTCTGGGGATGTTCTTAGACAGTTGGGACATGGGCCTTGGAGTTTTAGGTGAGGCTATGGTGCAGCAGGCATCAAATGCGCGTTAGCTGGATTCTATGCGCCCAGGACGGCATTGGCTTGCCTTACGCGGTGATCCAGTAGGGCAGTTTCAGTTCAGCCGCCGGTACGGTCACCTGGTGGCCGTCCGCGAGCGCGATCGTTACCTTGCACCAGTTCGGGTCGTTGTAGCCAAAGCTCCGGGTGACGACCTTCGCGGATTGGCCCTGGTACAGGACGTCGTCCACGACGAGCTGCTCGCCGTAGTGCACGTGGTAGTGAGACTCAAGCTCCTCGTCCAGGTTCGCGAGGGTGAAATGCTCTGCCGGTCGCCGGGCGAAGGACAGCGCCAGGTCACGGGTCCAGGTACGCAGCTCGGTTGTGAGCCACGCGTAACGCTTGTGGTCCCTGCGCGCATTCTGCATGGCGACGGCCACCGCGGTGCCATCAACGACAAGCACGGACAGGCCTACCCAGGTATCGGTGCAACACCACGGGGCGAGCCAGTATTCCTTGGCGCGGGCGTCAAAGCCCGCATGGTCGAAGTCATGGGCATCGATCCCGAACTCGCCCAACACAGCCGATGCATTCGTGGGTTGGCGGCTGAGATCAACGCGGGCGATCAATTCGCGCAGGGTTAGCTTGGGTGCGGTCATGGGGCTGTCCGTGAAGGGGAGTCGATCGCGTTCCGGAAGGACGTGGGGATCGCGCCGCGCATGGCGCGCAGGATTTCGAGCGGCGTGTCGGGGTGGCCGACAGCGTCACGGATGGCTTCCACCAAAGCCGCGCGCTCCAGTCGTTCGAGGTCGGCGTCGGTGACTTCGCGGATGTGTGGGGGATGGAAGGCGTAGGTCGAGCCAGCCATGCGGCCATTGCGCCGCAGGTAACGTCGCTTGCCGACGTGCACGTAGAGGCGATCGATCTTGTCCACCGTGGACAGGGTGAGGCTCTGGCCCACGACTTCTGCGACGCGGACTCCTGGCGTCAACCCCTCGATCCAGTCCTTGCCACGAGCCAGGGGCGCCGGTCCGTCGGTTGCGTTGGCCGTCACGCCGCCACCTGCTGCGCACCCAGGTCGATCGACTCGGCCTCACCTTCGGCGTGCATCAGCTGCCACCCGGCGGCCATCAGGCCTTGGTGTTGCACCGAGAGCCAGTCGATGGCGGCCTCCTTGACGCCGCGATTGACGTGATCGTAGAGCGACGTGCCTGGCTGCTCGCGCAGCGGGTTGCCATCGTCCCCGCGGGAGACACGTTCGGCGCGGAACTCGTGGGCCATGCCGGCGCCGGGACGGGCGCGCTTGAGGATCAATTCGCGGGTGCCCGGCTTGGTGCGGTGGGCGTAGGTCCAGGTGGCGAGACGGTCGTGCATGTCAGAGGCTCGTGTGGCGGCTTGTGGCTATCAGGCCATCGCCGCGCCGACCGGAAAGTTATCGGCGCGGCGCGTCGACGCGGGGCAGCGGGTGTGAATACGGTGGCAGATCGCGGCACCGCATTCGCCGTCCAACCCGGCTCCGTCTGGGAGGGGTAAGGCGCTACTGCGCCCTGCGCCGCGTCCAGGTCAGGTTTCCTGCTTCCGCCCGCCCCAGCGAGAGCCCCAGCGCACCAATACGCTGCACCACCGCCGCATAGGTACGGGTAGCCGTCCCGTTTTCCGCAACGAAGAACCGTGTGTGGATCTGGCGGAGTGTCAACGTGCCTTGGTTGTCCCGCAGGATCGTGTCCTCCGCATGGGTCCACGGCTTGATGCCGGAGGTGCGGGGCGGTGGGGCGGGAGGATAAGGGGGAGGTGGTGCTGGCGGCGCGGTTGCGGGCGGCGCTGGCGCGGCT
>CBFGOS010000065.1:0-9887 GCA_965650425.1 uncultured Lysobacter sp.
CCGAGGAGGCCCTGGATGCGGGCGACGCCGCCACCGGCGGACCGAAGGCTGCGCGCGGCCTCGTCGAAACGGCGTTGCATCCACTGCGCGCGGCCCAGCCGTGCCAACGCCTCGGGGTGGCCAGGTGCCAATGCCAGCGCGCGTTGCACGGCCCTTTCGCCGGTGGCGGCGTCGCCCGCATCCAGGGCCTCCTCGGCCAGCACGATCCAGGCAATGGGGTTGCCCGGCTCGCGTTCCACCGCCTGTCGCGCGGTGCCCAAGGGGTCGCGGCCGGCCACCGTCATGCGCCTGCCGTCAACCGAGCCAGTTCATCGGCCTGGTGTTCCTGCTGCAACCGTCCCACTAGCGAATCGAGATCTCCGGTGAGCACGTTGGGCAGGTCATACAGCGTCAACCCCTCCACCCGATGGTCGGTAATGCGGCCCTGCGGGAAGTTGTAGGTACGGATGCGCTGGCTGCGGTCGCCGCTGCCCACCTGCAGCTTGCGCGTCTCCGCCACTGCCGCGGCGGCCTTGGCGGCCTGCGCTTCGGCCAGCATTGCGCTCAGGCGCTTCATCGCCTTGTCGCGGTTGGCGTGCTGGCTGCGCTCGGTCTGGCTTTCCACCACCACGCCCGTGGGCAGGTGGGTGATGCGGATGGCCGAATCGGTCTTGTTGACGTGCTGTCCGCCGGCGCCCGAGGAGCGGAAGGTATCCACTTTCAGGTCGGCCGGGTTGAGCTCGATCGGCTCGCCTTCGGGCTCGACCGGGATGATCGCCACCGTCGCCGCCGAGGTGTGGATGCGGCCCTGCGATTCGGTCTCCGGTACGCGCTGCACGCGGTGCGTACCGGACTCGAACTTCAGCTTCGAATACGCCCCCGAGCCTTGCACCAGCGCGATGACTTCCTTGAATCCACCATGTTCACCCGGGTTGGCCGATTCGACCTCGACCCGCCAACCCTGGCGCTCGGCATAGCGTGAGTACATGCGGAACAGGTCGCCGGCGAAGATCGCCGCCTCGTCGCCGCCGGTGCCGGCCCGCACTTCAAGGTAGATGTCACCGTCGTCGCGCGGGTCGCGGGGGATCAGGTGGGCCATCAGTTCCGCGTCCAGCGCCTCCAGTCGTGCGCTGGCACTGGCGATCTCGTCGTCGGCCAGTTCGCGCATGGCGGCGTCGTCCCGCAGCGCGGGATCGTTGCGCATCGCCTGCGCAGCCTCCAGGTCGCGCTTGGCCTGCGCCTCGGCGGCCAGCGCGGTGGCGACCGGCTCCAACTGCGCGAATTCGCGCGAGAGTCGCCGGAACTGCGCCGCGTTGCCGATCACCGCGGGGTCCGCCAGCATGCGTTCCAGTTCCTCGCGCCGCTCGGCGAGTGCTTCGAGCTTACGGCGCAGGGTCGGCGTCATCGGGCAGGTTCGATCCGGATTCGTGGGAGGGGGCGGGGAACATGCGGTCCGCGGCGCGGGCCAGTTCGTGGTTGCCAGTCAGCGCGGCTTCGCGCAACGCAATGGTCGGTGCATGCAGCAGCCGGTTGGTCAGCGTGTGCGCGAGGAAGTCCAGCACCTCCGAGGGGTCCTGGCCGGAGGCCAGTTGCTGTCGCGCCTTTGCCAACGCGTCGGCCTTGGCCGCCTCGCCGTGCGCGCGCAGGCGCTTCAGGGGCGCGGTGCGGGTGCTCGCCGCCAACGACTCGACAAAGCGCGCCACTTGCAGGTCGACGATGGCCTCGGCCTCGGCGGCGGCCTCGCGGCGGCCGCGGCGGTTGTCCTCGATCGCGCGTTCCAGGTCGTCCACTGTGTACAGGAAGGCGTCGCGCAGTTCGGCCACGTCCTCCGCAATGTCGCGCGGCACCGCCAGGTCCAGCAACAGCATCGGCCGGTGCCGGCGTGCCGCAAGCGCTGCCGCCACGTGCGGCTTGCGCAGGATCGGGTCACGCGCGGCGGTGGCGGAGAACACGACGTCGGCCTCGGCCAGGTGCCGCTCCAGTTCCGTCAACGGGAGTGCCACGCCGCCATGGCGGCTGGCGAGTTCCTGCGCGTGGGCGAGGGTGCGGTTGGCCACCAGCAGCCGCTTGGGCCGGGCCTGCATCAGATGGCGCGCGGCCAGCTCGATGGTCTCGCCGGCGCCGATCAGCAGCACCGTGGAATCCTCGATCCGGGCAAACGACTCCTGCGCCAGCCGCACCGCCGCCGATGCCACCGACACCGGGTTGGCGCCGATGCGGGTATCGGTGCGCGCGCGCTTGGCGGTGGAGAACGCCTGCTGGAACAACCGGTCAAGTTGCGTGCCCAGGCTGCCCGCGTCGCGCGCCGCGGCCCAGGCATCCTTCACCTGGCCCAGGATCTGCGGCTCACCCAGCACCAGCGAGTCCAGCCCCGTGGCCACGCGAAACAGGTGGCGGACCGCCTCGGAGTCGCGGTGGCGGTACAGGTACGCATCCAGGTCGGCGTTGCCGGTGCCGTGCGTCGACAGCCAGTCGGCCAAGGCCACCCCGTCGTCATCGGTCACCGCATACAGTTCGGTGCGGTTGCAGGTCGAAAGCAACGCCACTTCGCGCACCGTTGGCAGTTCGCGCAATGCCTTCAGCGCGGACGCCACCCCGTCGCCGGCAAACGACACCTGTTCGCGCAGGCTCACCGGCGCGGTCTGGTGGTTCAGGCCAAGGACGAACAGGGTCATGGAATTCCGTTCAGGTGCTTGCGATAAGCTGCTGGCTACCGTGGGCCGCCATTCTACCGGCCCGAACCCTTCCCATGCCCGTTACCGTGCGTTCCATTGCCGTTGCCGTTCTTGCCGCGCTCAGCCTGGCGGGGGGGCTGCATGCGGCGCCGCCTGCGGCCAGGCCGGTCGCCGACCCCGTCGGCGAGACCATCGAGCCGCTGCTCGCCGGTGAGTTCGCGCTGCAGTCGGGCAAGCTGGATGAAGCCGCACGCTGGTACTTGGATGCCGCGCGCACGGCGCAGGACGTGGCCTTGGCAGAGCGTGCCACCCGCATCGCGCTGCTCGCCAAGGACGATGTCCGTGCTGCCGAAGGGCTCGCGCTCTGGCGGCGGCTGGGCGGTGCGGGTCACGGCCTGACCGCTGCCGAAGCCACCTTGGCGTTGCGCAAAGGTCAGGAGCGGGTGGCTCGCAGGCACCTGACCACGCTGCTTCGCAGCGGCGACCAGGAGGGCTGGCGCCATGCGCTGTCCGTGCTTGGTGGCGGTGCCGGTGATCCGGCGCTGTCGGCGCGCCTGTTGACCCACGTCCTCGATCGCAGGCTGCTGCCCAACGAGCTGCAGGCGTGGCTGGCGTTTGGCGGGCTGGCTCAGCGTCTCGAGCAGCCCAAGCTGGCCGAGCGCATTGTCGGGGAAGTGGTGAATCGCTTTCCCGGGGAGCCACGCGTGGCCCTGCTGAGAGCCAGCCAGCTGCGCGAGGCGGGCAGGACCGACGAGGCAAAGGCTGCATTGGCGGCCGTCACCGATCACGCTGCTTCAGATGCCACGCTTCGCCTGGCGCTGGCGCAGGAATATGCCCAGTTGGGCGACCCCAAGCGGGCTGAAGCGATCCTCGCCATCGGGCCGCAGGATGACGAGAGCTACGCGCATCGCGCGTCGTTGCTGGCCCGCGCGGAGGACAAGGAAGGTCTGGGCCGGTTGTATGACGAACTGGCGCGCGGAGCGTCGCGTCCGGATCCCCAGCGCCGCCTGTTGCTTGGCCAGATCGCCGAGTTCCTTGACCGCCACCCGCAGGCCATCGAATGGTACGGCGGCGTGCCCAGTGGCCCGTTGCGCTGGGTGGCGCGCCTGCGCACCGCCAACGTGCTGCACGAGGTCGGGCGGGGCGCCGACGGCTACAAGTCGCTGCACGACCTCCAGGCCGACGGTGGCGCGCCCGACGAGGCCAGGCGCGACGCCTATCTGCTGGAGGCCTCGCTGCTGGCCAAGGATCGCAACGATGCGGGCGAACTCGACGCCTTCGCCCGTGGCCTGGCGGCCTTTCCGGATGATCTGGACATCCTCTATGCCCGCGCGCTGGGCTGGGAGCGGCGCGATGACATCGCCCGCGCCGAAGCCGACTTCCGCAAGATCCTCGTGGTCGAGCCCGACAGCGTCGCGGCCCTCAACGCGCTGGGCTACACCCTGGCCGACCGCACGGACCGCTACCAGGAAGCCCTCGAGCTCATCGACCGGGCTCGTACCGCCGAGCCGGACAACGCCGCCATCATCGACAGCTACGGTTGGGTGCTCTACCGCCTCGGCCGCCTCCAGGAGGCGCTGGTTGAGCTTCGCCGCGCCTTTACCCTGCAGAAGGATCCCGAAATTGCCGCGCACCTGGGCGAAGTCCTGTGGAAACTGGGCAAGACCGATGAAGCACGCAAGTACTTCGATGAGGCGCGCAAGCTAGATCCCGACAACCGCTCCCTCAAGCGCGCACTGGAGAACGTTGGCGCATGATGTCCGAAGCATTTTCCACCCGGCGTCTGGCATTCACCCTCGGCGTCCTCGCGGCGTTGGCCGGGTGTGCGACGGTCCCGACCGCCCGTGTGCTCACGCCCGAGCAGCAGACCGTCGCGGAGCGCATGCAAACCGCGCGTGAAACCGATCCTCGTCGCCAGGCCGGCTGGTCGCTGGCCGGCCGCATTGCGGTCTCCAATGGCAGCAACGGCGGCAGTGGGCGCATCGACTGGACGCAGGAACCGGGCGGTTACCGCGTCGCACTCAGTGCCCCGGTGACCCGCCAAAGCTGGCAGCTCCGCGTCGATGGCGCCACCGGTGCCGCCCGCCTTGAGGGGCTCGATGGTGGGCCCCGCACGGGCTCGGACGCGGCATTGCTGTTGCGCGAAGCCACCGGCTGGGACATTCCCGTCGACTCGCTCGGCCACTGGGTGCGGGGGCTGCGTTCGCCGGTCGCGGGTGCGGCCGTCATCCAGTTCGGCGCTGACCTGCGTCCCGCCCGCATCGCGCAGGCCGGTTGGGACATTGCCTACACGTGGCCAGAGGCAGCGGGCCCGGACGCGTTGCCCGCGCGGATCGATGCCCGCCGCGGCGAGGCCCGCGTGCGCCTCATCGTCGACCAGTGGGGTGGGGTGGACGGCCTAGCAGGCCGATGACCCCCGAAACCTCGGGTTCCATGGGCGGGGAAGATCGTGCCGAGGCTGGCCGCCAGCGAACCGTCGCTGGCAACGACACCAAGGCCGCGGAGGCTTGGTCCTCCTGGCCGGCGCCGGCAAAGCTGAACCTGTTTCTCCGCATCGTGGGCCGGCGCCCTGATGGCTACCACCTCCTGCAGAGCGTGTTCCGCATCCTCGACTGGGGCGATACCTTGCGCTTGCGCGTCCGGGATGACGGCCGAATTGTCCGTCACGGCGCTTCGGTCGAAGGCGTCGCGGAAGCCGACGATCTCACCGTGCGCGCCGCCAAATTGCTGCAAAATGTAGCCAATTGCACCAAAGGTGCGGATATTGTCATCGAAAAGCGCATTCCGGCCGGCGGCGGCCTGGGTGGTGGATCGTCCGATGCGGCCACCGTGCTGGTCGCGCTCAACCGCCTGTGGGGGCTTGATTTTGACCTCGACCGCCTGGCCGCCATGGGCTTGGCGTTGGGGGCTGATGTCCCTGTCTTCGTGCGCGGAAACAACGCCTGGGCCGAAGGGGTCGGCGAGCAATTGAGCCCCATCGCCCTCCCGGCGGCGTGGTACCTGCTTGTGGCCCCGGGCGTCCACGCGCCCACTGCCGCGCTTTTCCAGTCCCCTGATTTGACGCGCAATGCTGCGCCCGCGACAATATCGGACTTCGTTTCGGGTGTACCGCTCGGCAATGCGTTCGAGCCGGTGCTGCGCGGGCGTGAAGCGGCGGTCGACGCCGTGTTCCGGGCCCTGTCGCACGTCGGCACGCCGCGCCTGACCGGGTCCGGCAGCGTGGTCTTCGTCGAATTCGCCTCGCGCGAATCGGCCGAGGCGGCGCTGGCGGCGCTGCCCTCCGGCCTGCAGGCCTGGGTGGCCGCCGGCGCTGCGCGTTCACCGCTGCACGCCGCACTCGAAGCCAATCGCTGAACGAGTTACCGCAGGGGCGTCGCCAAGAGGCCTAAGGCACCGGGTTTTGATCCCGGCATTTCGTAGGTTCGAATCCTACCGCCCCTGCCATTCGCCACCCCACGCCCGCAACCGCTGGAGTTCGTCCCGTGCAGTCCGATCGCAACCTGCTGGTGTTCAGCGGCAATGCCAACCGCCCGCTTGCCGATGCCGTCTGCCGCGAGCTGGGCGTGCGCCCGGGCAAGGCCCTGGTCAGCCGTTTCTCCGACGGCGAAGTCCAGGTGGAGATCGAGGAGAACGTGCGCCGGCAGGAAGTGTTCGTCATCCAGCCGACCAACGCCCCTACCGCCGAGAACTTCATGGAGCTGCTGGTGCTGGTGGACGCGCTCAAGCGCGCCTCGGCCGCCAGCGTCACTGCGGTGGTGCCGTACTTCGGCTACGCCCGCCAGGATCGCCGCCCGCGCTCCTCGCGTGTGCCGATCACGGCCAAGGTCGCCGCCAAGATGTTCGGCGCCGTCGGCACCGACCGCGTCCTCACTGTGGACCTGCACGCCGACCAGATCCAGGGCTTCTTCGACCTCCCGGTCGACAACGTCTACGCGTCGCCGCTGCTGCTGGCCGACATCTGGCGTGCGCACGGCACCGACAACCTGATCGTGGTTTCGCCCGACGTGGGCGGCGTGGTCCGCGCCCGCGCCATCGCCAAGCGCCTGGATGACGCCGACCTGGCCATCATCGACAAGCGCCGCCCGCGCGCCAACGTTTCCACCGTGATGAACATCATCGGTGACGTCGAAGGCAAGACCTGTGTGCTGGTCGACGACATCGTCGACACCGCCGGCACCCTGTGCGCCGCCGCCAATGCCCTCAAGGAGCGCGGCGCTCTCAAGGTCGCCGCCTACTGCACCCACCCGGTCCTGTCCGGCGCGGCCATCGACAACGTCACGCGCTCGCAGCTGGACGAACTGGTGGTCACCGACACCATCAAGCTGTCCGACGCGGCGAAGGCCTGCAGCAAAATCCGCCAGCTCAGCGTGGCCGAGCTGTTGGCCGAGACCATCCGCCGCGTCGCCTTCGGCGAGTCGGTGAGCTCGCTGTACGTCGACTGATCAAGAATCCGCGGTCACGGCGCAAGTCGCGACCGCAAACCGCTCACCTGGTCGCGGGTGAGCGTTCCTTCCCGCCGCAAGGTGGGGCCATTGCAAGCAAAGTGAGACACTGAAATGTCCGAACACACCATCAAGGCCACGAGCCGCGCTGTCGAGGGGAAGGGTGCGAGCCGCCGCCTGCGCCACGCCGCTTCGATCCCGGCCATCGTCTACGGCGGCAACGCCGCGCCGCAGGCCATCCAGCTCGACCACGAGAAGATCTGGCTCGCCCAGCAGAACGAGTGGTTCTACTCCTCGATCCTGAACCTCGACATCGACGGCAAGGTCGAGAGCGTGCTGCTGCGTGACATGCAGCGCCACCCGTTCAAGCAGATCATCATGCACCTGGACTTCCAGCGCGTGGATGCCAACCAGGCCCTGAAGGCCGCGGTGCCGCTGCACTTCCTGAACCAGGACAGCTCGCCGGCCGGCAAGGCCGCCGACGTGGTCATCACCCACGAGCTCAACGAAGTCACCGTCAGCTGCCTGCCGAAGGACCTGCCGGAATTCCTTGAGATCGACCTGGGCGCGCTGAAGTCGGGCGACGTGATCCACCTGTCGCAGATCAAGCTGCCGAAGGGCGTCGAAATCCCCGAGCTGAAGCTGGGCAAGGAACACGATGTTGCCGTCGTGATCGCCAAGCCGGGCCGCGTCGAGGCCGAAGGCGCCGAAGGCGAAGCCGCGGAGTAATCGCACTCCCGTCTCCCGGCCGGTCCAACGGTCGGGAGCGCGTGCGAATGACCGATGGCTGGTTTGCGCCTCATCGTCGGGCTGGGCAATCCCGGACCCGAACACACCCGGACCCGGCACAACGCCGGGTTCTGGTTTGTTGACACCCTCGCCGAAAAATTCGGCGGGCGCTTCGGCCTGGAGTCCAAACTGTTCGGCGAGACCGCCAAGGTCGAGATCGCCGGCCAGAGCGTGTGGCTGCTCAAGCCCGCGACCTTCATGAATCTGTCGGGCAAGTCGGTCACCGCCGCGCTGCGTTACTGGAAGATCGAGCCCGAGGAAGCGCTGCTGGCGCACGATGAGCTCGACCTGCCGCCGGGCACGGCCCGTCTCAAGTTCGATGGCGGCCACGGCGGCCAGAATGGCCTGCGCGACACCATCCGTCTGCTCGGACACGGCAAGTTCCACCGCCTGCGCGTGGGTATCGGCCACCCCGGCCACAAGGACAAGGTCACGCCATGGGTGCTCGGTCGTCCGGGGCAGGGCGACGAGGCGGCGATCCTGCGCGCCATCGACGACGCCATTGATGTCATGCCGCTGGCTGTGGCCGGCGACACCAACGAGGCCATGAAACGGCTGCACACCGCCCGGACATGACCGCGGCGAGTGAGGGCGCCGCTGCGCCATCCCGCCACCCGGCCGCCGGAAGCGGCCAGCTGCAACATCGAGCCTGCCTCCTGGCAAGCGCAATTTTCCCGGTCCGGTTCCGCCGGCCCACAACAGAGCGAGAACACGCGTCATGGGTATCAAGTGCGGCATCGTCGGTCTGCCCAACGTCGGCAAGTCGACCCTCTTCAACGCCCTGACCAAGGCCGGCATCGCCGCGGCCAACTTCCCGTTCTGCACCATCGAGCCCAACGTCGGCGTCGTGCCGGTGCCGGACCCGCGCCTCAACGCGCTGGCCGAGATCGTCAAGCCCGAGCGCGTGATTCCCACCGCCGTCGAGTTCGTCGACATTGCCGGCCTGGTGGCCGGCGCCGCGAGCGGCGAAGGCCTGGGCAACAAGTTCCTCGCGCACATCCGCGAAGTGGATGCCATTACCCACGTCGTGCGCTGCTTCGAGAACGACGACGTCATCCACGTCAACAACAAGGTCGACCCGATCGCCGACATCGACACCATCGACACCGAGCTGGCCCTGGCTGACCTCGATTCGGTGGAAAAGGCCCTGCAGCGCGCCGAGCGCTCGGCCAAGACCGGCGACAAGGATGCCAAGGCCCGCGCCGAAGTGCTTGGCCGCGTCCGCGCCGGCCTCGATGCGGGCAAGGCGGCCCGCTCGCTGGGGCTGTCCGACGAGGACAAGGCGCAGTTGCGCGACCTCTTCCTGTTGACCCTCAAGCCGGTGCTGTACATCGCCAACGTGCTTGAGGACGGTTTCGACAACAATCCGCATCTGGATGCCGTGCGCGCCCGCGCCGTCACGGAGGGGGCCGAGGTCGTGGCCGTCTGTGCCGCCATCGAGGAAGAGCTGAGCCAGCTCGAGGACGAGGACCGCGATGCGTTCCTCACCGACCTTGGTCTCGAAGAGCCCGGCCTCAACCGCGTCATCCGCGCCGCCTACAAGCTGCTCGGCCTGCAGACCTACTTCACCGCAGGCGTCAAGGAAGTGCGTGCCTGGACCGTCAAGGCGGGCGCCACCGCACCGCAGGCCGCTGCCGTGATCCATACCGACTTCGAGAAGGGCTTCATCCGCGCCGAAACCATCGGCTACGACGACTACCTCAAGTACAAGGGTGAGGGTGGAGCGCGCGAAGCCGGACGCATGCGCCTGGAAGGCAAGGAATATCGCGTGCAGGAAGGCGACGTCCTGCATTTCCGCTTCAACATCTGAGTGCAGGCCCGCTCGGCAGGGCCCGTCGATTCGCGTTAGAATCGGCGGTCTGTCCCGCCGCGCAGGGTGACAACGAAAATTTTCGCCATTCAGGCGTTGACTTCCCGGTTCAACATCGCCAGAATTGCGGGCTCTTCGGAGGGATACCCAAGCGGCCAACGGGGGCAGACTGTAAATCTGCTGGCTTACGCC
>CBFGOS010000066.1:0-9757 GCA_965650425.1 uncultured Lysobacter sp.
GCGCGGCGACCTCCGGTTCGGGCATGCCGGCATACGTGGGGTGGTCGAGGGTCCGTGCCCCGTCGTCGTCGCGCAGGGCGAGCGTCCACGGCACCTCGACCACCCCACGTATGCCGGCATGCCCGAACCGGAGGTCGCCGCGCTGCTGGCCGACATCGCCCGTGGCGCCCATTCGGACGGCCCGGAAGGCGGGTTCCGGTTTGCCTACGACAGCTACATGATGGTGACCGCGTACCTGGAGAAGCGCGACCCGGACCTGTTGCTGCACCCGGTGCTGGAGTTCCTCAATTCGCCGGACTACATCGCGTTTCTGCGGACGTTGACGGGCGATGCGCGCATTCGCCGGGTCAATGCCCAGGCCACCCGGTACCGGCGCGGGCACTTCCTCCGCTATCACACCGACATCCACAGCGGCGAGGGGCGGCTGTACGCCTACGTGATCAACCTGACCCGCGATTGGCGCGCGGACTGGGGCGGCCTGCTGCAATTCATCGACGACCGTGGCGACGTGGTGGAGACCTTCATGCCGCGCTGGAATTCGCTCTCGCTGTTCGCGGTGCCCGCCGGGCATGCGGTGAGCTTGGTGTCGCCCTGGGCCGAGGGCGAACGCTTGGCCATCACCGGCTGGATGCTGCTTTGAGCATCGGCGAGGCGAGGGCGGACTGACATGGCGTTCGACGCCTTCGCCCTGGTGCTGGCGATGCTGGCGCTGGGCTATGTGTTCCAGCGCACGCGGGTGTTGCCCCCGGACGCGGCGCAGACGCTGAACCTGGTGGTGTTGTACGTGTGCCTGCCCGCCGCAGTGCTGCGCTATGCACCGCGCCTGCAGCTGGAGCCGGCACTGCTGGGCGTGGTGGCGGTGCCGTGGCTGTTGCTGGGGGCCACCGTGGTGCTAGTAGGGGCGTTGGCGCGGTGGCTGAAGTTCCGCGACGACGAACGCGCCGTGCTGCTGCTGACGGTGGCGCTGGGCAACACCAGCTTCCTCGGCTATCCGCTCACCCGCGCGCTGATCGGCGAACACGCCCTGCCGTACGCGGTGATCTACGATCAGTTCGGCGCGTTCCTGATCATGTCGACGTTCGGTCTGTGGGTACTGGCGCGCTACGGCGGCGAGCACGCGCCGTCCACGGTCGACATCGCCAAGCGCATCGTCCGCTTCCCCCCGCTGTGGGCGCTGCTGGTCGGCTTCACCGTGATGCCGGCCGAGCCGCCTACGTGGATCGCCGGTGGATTGCAGCGCCTGTCCGATGCGCTGCTGCCGCTGGCGATGCTGACCATCGGCCTGTCGGTGCGGCTGGCGTTGCCGCGGGATGAGTTCAAGCCCTTGGCGGCGGGGCTGGCCTTGAAGCTGCTGGTGATGCCGGCCCTGGCATGGGCGCTGGTGCCCCTGCTGGGATTGCAGGGCGACATGGCGCGCACCACCGTGCTGGAGGCGGCGATGCCTTCGATGGTCACCGCCGGCGCGCTGGCCATCGCCCACAACCTGGCGCCGCGGCTGGCGGCGGCGATGGTGGGCTATGGCTTGTTGTTGTCGTTGCTGACCCTGCCGGCGTGGGTGCACGTGCCGCTGGGATAGATCGGTGGCCGTGCGCGCCGCTCCCGGTGTACGCTGCGGTTCCGGTCCGATGGAAGCGCCAAAGGTGGGCTTGATGAGAACCGTGCTGGTGGCCAGCTCCAAGGGGGGCGTAGGCAAGACCACGATCGCCACCCACCTTGCCGCGCAAGCGGCGCTCGACGGCCTGCGCACCGCGCTGGTCGACGCCGATCCGCAGCGCTCGTCCACCCGCTGGGCGGAACGGCGCGCTGGGCTGGACACCGCGGTGCTGCCGCTGGATGGCACCCGCCGCAAGGCCTGGCGCAAGCAGATGCCCGATGACACCCAGCAGGTGGTGGTCGACGCGCCAGCGGGCGCGATGGCCCACGACCTCGAGCCGTTCCTCGAGCATGTCGATGCGGTGATCGTGCCAGTGCAGCCGTCCACCCTCGACATCGAGGCCACCGTGCCCTTCCTCGACTCGCTTGCCCAGCACCCGCGCGTGCGCAAGGGCGCGCTGCGCGTCGGGCTGGTGGGCAACAAGCTCAAGCCATGGACCAACGCCTCGCAGCAGGCGGTCGACCTGCTGCGCGCGTGGCCGTATCCGGTGGTGGCGCAGTTGCGCGACAGCCAGGCCTACGTCGTGATGACCGGGCTGGGCAAGAGCCTCTTCGACTACCACTCCGCGCAGGTGCGCGACCACCAGTCCGACTGGCAGCCGCTGTTGAAGTGGCTGCGCAAGTCCTGACCCTGCCGGAACCCTGACTGCATGCGTGAACTCATCCTGCTGCGCCACGCCCACGCCGAGACCGCCTCCGCCGGCCAGGCCGACCTGGACCGCCCGTTGTCGGCCGAGGGCCTGGCCGAAGCCGAAGCGGCCGGGCGCTGGCTCGCCGAGCACCGCCTGATCCCCGACTGCGTGCTCTGCTCACCGGCGCGACGCACCCGCGAGACCCTCGAAACCGTGCTGGACGTGATCGGCTACATCGACCAGCGCATCGAGCCAGCGATCTACGAGGCCACGCCAGGCACGCTGATTGCCCTGGCCGATGCCAACGTCGATGTCGGCCGGCTGATGCTGGTAGGCCACAACCCGGGCCTGGAGCGGTTGGCCGCCCTGCTGCACAGCGGCCAGTCCGGCGACTACCGCGGCATGCCGCCGGCGGGCATCGCCGTGCTCAACGTCCCCGTGGAGACCGCGCTGGAGCCGGGCATCGCCCAGCTGTCCGCCTTCTGGTGGCCGTGATCCGACGCTGGCGCCGGTGGCTGGCGGTCGTCGCCTGCTGCTCAGGCGCCGCGGCGGGCGCGCAGGAGATCGACGCCACGCGCTCGCGCATGGGCTTCGAGTTGCGCACGCGCTGGGGACAGCGGGTGGAAGGCGCCTTTCCCCGCCACCAGGGCCGCGTCAACGTGCTGTCCGATGGTCGCCAGCAGGTGCAGCTGACCCTGTCGGCGGCGGCGATCGAGGTGGAGGGTTCGGAGTACTACACCGTGATGGCGCGCGGTCCGCAGTTCTTCGATGCCACGCGCTATCCGTACATCGATTTCCTCTCCGAGCCGCATCGCCTGGAGCTGGTGCATGACGGCGGGCGCCTGCGCGGCAAGCTCACCCTGCATGGCGTGAGCCGCACCGAGTCCTTCATACTGCAACCTGCGGAGTGCGCGCGACCGGGACGGGATTGCGACGTGGTCGCCACCGGTGTCATCAACCGCGCCGACTACGGGCTGAGTGGTTACCGCCTCGCGCTGTCCGACCGGGTACGCTTCACCATGCGGGTCAGGCTGAAGAACGAGGACGAATGACGGGTTTGCGAGCCATCGCGGTCGCCACGCTGGGATTGTGGCTGTCGGCGTGCGCGACGCTGTCGCCGGCGCAGCGCGACCGGGCCGCCGAGGTGGCGGCGCAGGCGCGCACCGCCACGCTGGACTGCGCGCAGGCGAACGCGTGCGCGCAGCCGTCGCCGCTGCGCCGCCTGGCGGGCGAGGCCTTTGCCGCTTCCACACCGGACGCCCCCCGCCATTACGCGTTGATCCTGGACCACGGCCCGGACGCGTTGCTGGCACGGGTCAACCTGATCCGCAGCGCCACCACCGCCATCGACCTGCAGACCTACATCTTCGACGAGGACGATGCCGGCCGGCTGGTGATCGACGAACTGCTGGCGGCGGCCCGCCGTGGCGTGCGCGTGCGCCTGCTGCTGGACCAGTTGGCGGCGCTGGAGAAGGTCGAGACGCTGGCCGCGCTGGCCGGCGCCCACGCCAACCTGCAGGTGCGCGTGTACAACCCGGTGCTGGGACGCGCGCGCATCAGCTACCCGCAGTACGCCTTGGCCGCGGCCTGTTGCTGGAAGCGGTTGAACCAGCGCATGCACACCAAGCTGCTGCTGGTCGACGGCGCGGTGGGGATCAGCGGCGGCCGCAACTACCAGGACGACTATTACGACTGGGATGCGACCTACAACTTCCGCGACCGCGACGTGCTGGTGGCGGGCCCGGTTGCGCGCGAGATGGACGCCGATTTCGTCCGCTTCTGGGAAGACGCGCGCAGCGTGCCGGCCGAGCGCCTCACCGACGTGGGCCAGGCGCTGCTGGCGCAGGGCGTGCCGAAACTGCCGCCCGCGCGCTTCGCCCGTCCGGAGCGCGCCGAGCGCATGCGCGCCGATGCCGCCGACAGCGCGCTGGTCGAGCAGCGGCTGGTGGCGCCCGCGCTGCCGGTGGGGGCGGTGGGCTACATCTCCGACTCGCCGGCCAAGCACGAGGGCGATGCGTCCGGGCATGCGCGCGCATCGCAATCGATGCGCACCTTGATCGAGTCGGCGCGCCACGAGGTGATGCTGCAGACGCCGTACCTGGTGCTGTCCAAGCCGGCGCAGCAGATGTTCCGCGAACTGCGCGCGCGCACCGACCCGCCGCGCGTGATCGTGTCCACCAACAGCCTCGCCGCCACCGACGCATTCATCGCCTACGCGCTGTCGTACAAGTACAAGCGCCGCTACCTGCGCGAGTTCGGCTTCAACATCTACGAGTTCAAGCCGTTCCCGGCCGATGCGCCGATCGACGTGGCCAGCACCGGGGCCGTGTTGCCACCATTGCAGGCGCCGGCCGCCGCGCTTGGAACCGACGGTGCCACTCCCGGTGTGCTTGGGACCAACGGCGTGGCCGACGCGGCCGACCAGGCGCCGGCACCGCGCGAGCGGGCGCGTCCGCGGCGTGACTTCGGCAGCGTGCGGCGACCGTCGACGGGCTACCGCGACCCGCTGTCGCGCGAGCATGGGGCGCTGCGCTTCGGCTCCCGCGGTGCCAACGAGCCGGTACCGCTCAAACGCGCGGGCGTGCGCATCGGCCTGCACGCGAAGTCCTTGGTGATCGACGGGCGCGTCGGGGTGATCGGCACGCACAACTTCGATCCGCGCGGCGACGACTACAACACCGAGAGCGCGGTGGTGATCGAGGATGCGGCGTTCGCGCAGGCGCTGGCCGCGAGCATCCGCCGCGACATCGCGCCGGCCAATTCGTGGGTGATCGCGCGGCGCGATCGCCCGCCGGTGCTGTCCGGGCTCAACTATTCGCTGGGCAAGGCGTTCGAGAAGCTGCCCGTGTTCGACTTCTGGCCGGTGCGCTACGCCACCAGCTACGAGTTCGTGCCCGGACCCCAATGCCCGCAACCGCTGCCGCCGGATGCGCCGGGGTTCCGCGCATGCCACCGTCCGGTGGGCGACTTTCCCGAGGTGGACGTCGGCCTGAAGAGCCTGACCACCCGCATCTTCACCGCCTTCGGGGCGGGACTGGCGCCGATCCTCTAGCGCGTCGAGCGGCCGGGCGGGCCCTCGGTGGCCTGCACGGGGCTCCCCCCTGTCATCAGTCATGGCAACCAATCGCCCCTTGGGGCGATCCAAGTCCTTGATTCCGCAGTGTGCGACCCCGCTTTCGACTAGGTCTTCGGTGGGGTGACTTCCGGCCCATGGCGGAATTGGTTTGGTGTTGTACTTTACCAACACACCACAGCACACCCCCAACCCAAAGGACCCCGCCATGAACGCCATCCTCTCCGCCGCCGCCCGCCGCGCCGAAGACCGCCGCAACGCCGAACGCCGCCTGGTCGAACGCCGCATGTCGGCCGACCGCCGCAACGCCGACCGCCGCGAGGCCGAGGTCGAAGCCAGCAACGTCACCCCGATCCGTCACCTGCATCGCACCCGCGACTTCGGCGTCGGCTACGGCAACAGCAGCGGCTACGCCTCCCACGCCCGTTACACCTCGAGCTGGAACCAGCCGCACTTCCGCGTTGCCTGATCACGGGCTCGCCTGAGGGGAAAGGGGTCCGTTATCGTGGGGGCATGGATCGCCCCCACCACCTCCCGCCCTCGCCGTTCCACCGCCCGCCGGACCTTGACGCGCTCAACGCACTGTCACCCGGCACGGCCATCGAAACCCTGGGCATCGTCTTCACCGACGTCGGCCCCGACCACATCACCGCCACCATGCCGGTGGACGCCCGCACCCGTCAGCCCTATGGCCTGCTGCACGGCGGGTCGTCCGTGCTGCTGGCCGAGACGCTGGGCAGCAGTGCCGGCAACCTGTGCGTGCCCGACGATCGCATCTGCGTGGGCATCGAGATCAACGCCAACCACCTGCGCGCCGCCCGCGATGGGCTGGTGACCGGCACCGCGCGGCCGCTGCACGTGGGCCGGAGTACCCAGGTGTGGGAGATCCGCATCGAAGACGAACAGGGCCGCCTGGTGTGCATCTCCCGCCTGACGCTGGCGGTGGTGCCGCGCGGCTGAGCGTGCGCAGCCACATACGCCCCAGTGGGGTCTGATGGCGCCGCTGGTGACACCGTCGGCGCTTCGGTATCGTTTCCATGATGAATGCGCCGCCTTCCCCCGCCGGCGCGCCGGCGCCCTCTGCGCCGCTGGCGCGCGCAGTCCGTTATGCCTACCGCGTGCCGTTGCTACTGTGGCACCTGCTCATCGACCTGCCGCTGACGTTGCTGGCCATGCTGCCCGGCATTGGCGCGGTCGAGCTGCGCGGCCAACGCATCGACCACCTGGCGGTGCGGTGGTGGTCGGCCGGGCTGATGCGGGTGTTCGGCTTCCGGCTGCGCCGCTTCGGCCAGCCGCTGCCGGGCGGGGTGATGTTCGTGGCCAACCACGTCAGCTGGATCGATATCGTGACCATGCACAGCCAGCGCATGATGGGCTTCGTTGCCAAGCGCGAAATCGAGCGCTGGCCCGTGGTGGGCTGGCTGGCCGCGCGCGGGCAGACGATCTTCCACCACCGGGGCAACGCCGAATCGCTGGGCGGCGTGCTGCACGAGATGCTGGCGCGGCTGCGCAGCGGCCACGCGGTGGGCGTGTTCCCCGAAGGCGGCACGCGCGGCGGCGGCGAGATCGGACCGTTCCACGCGCGCATCTTCCTGGCCGCGGTGGAAGCAGGTGCGCCGGTGCAACCGGTGGCGTTGATCTACGGCGAGGGCGGCAGCGCCCAACGCACCGTGGCCTTCGCCCCGCGCGAGCATTTCTTCGGCAATTTCCTGCGCCTGCTGGGCGAACCCGCGCGGGTGGCCGAGGTGCATTTCCTCGAGCCGATCCCCGCCGGTGAGGCCGAGGGCCGCCGCCGCATTGCCGAGACCGCGCGGCAGCGCATCGTCGAGGCCATGGCGGGCTGACCCATGTTGTCGGCCTCGGACTACCGTCCTGCCTGGTGGGCGCGCAGCGGCCACCTGCAGTCGCTGCTGGGGTCCAACCGCTGGCGCCAGACGCTGGGCGAGCGGCGCCTGCAGGCCACCGGCGCGCAGACCCGTGAGCACCTGATCGATGCCGGCGACGGCGTGCGCCTGCTCGGGCTGCACAGCGCGGTGCCGGGGCGGGCGTCGCGCGGCCTGGCGCTGCTGCTGCATGGCTGGGAGGGCAGCGCCGAGTCCAGCTACATGCGGCACACGGCGGCGCACCTGCTGGAGGCCGGATTCGAGGTGTTCCGCCTCAATTTCCGCGACCACGGTGGCACCCACCACCTCAACGAGGGCATCTTCCACTCCAACCGCATCGACGAGGTGGTGCGCGCGGCGGCGGAACTGGCACGGCATTTCCCGGCACGGCCGATGGTCGCGGCCGGGTATTCGCTGGGCGGCAACTTCACCCTGCGCCTGGCCCTGCGCGCCCACGCCGCCGGCGTGCCGCTGCAGCGCGTGGCGGTGGTGTGCCCGGTGCTGGACCCGGCCCGGACCATGGACGTGATGGAGCAGGGGCTGCCGGTGTACCGCTGGTACTTCCAGCGCAAGTGGACCGCGTCGCTGGCGCGCAAGCGCGAGTTGTTCCCGCAGTTGCACGATTTCAGCGACGACGTGCTGCACATGGACATGCGCGCGTTGACCGGCTGGCTGGTGCAGCGGCAGACCGAGTTCGGCGACCTGGACCGCTACTTCGACGGCTATTGCATCGCCGGTGACCGCCTGGCGGGCCTGCCGGTGCCGGCGCGGATCCTGATGGCCGCCGACGACCCGGTGATTCCCGTCGCCGACTTCCACCGGCTCCGGCTTCCGGACAGCGCGCGGCTGGAAATCTCGCCGTGGGGCGGCCATTGCGGGTTCGTCGAGGACGGCCGCCTGGAAGGATTCGCCGAGCGCTGGATCGCCGCGCAGTTGTTGGCGGGCGTGGCGGGCGACTGACCGGCAGGCCCCGCGCCTGCGGCTACAATGCGGGTTTGCCCCGTCTCCAGGCTGTCCATGTACGAAACCATTCTCCAGGCCCTGCGCAGCGGTGACGCCGCGGCAGCCGTGACCGCCGCCCAGGACGCGGTGACCGCCAACCCGCAGGACGCCACCGCCCAGCGCCTGCTGGCGACCGCGTTGCGCGCCGCCGGTGACCGCGACGCCGCCGTCGCCGCGATCGAGCACGCGATCGAGCTGGCACCGGACGATGCCGAGCTGCACCTGGTGCACGCGGGCCTGCTGCTGGACGAGCACCAGATCGACGAGGCGCAGGCCGCCCTGGCGCGCACCATCGGCCTCGACCCGAACCAGTTCCCCGCCTACATCGTGCAGGGTCAGCTGGCCATCGCGCGCGGCGACCTTGACGAGGCCGAGCGCGTGGCGCGCGTGGCCGCGCGCATCGCCCCCGAGCACCCGCACGTGGCGACGATCCTCGGCGGCGTGGCCATGCGCCGCGGTGATGCCGACGGCGCGCTGGCCACGCTGGCGCGCGCCGCCGAACGCGCGCCGGAAGACCAGCAGGTGCGTCACGCGCTGGGCTTCGCGTACATGGCCAAGGGCCACTTCGCGTTCGCGGAACAGGCGTTCCGTTCCTTGCTCGAGTCGCGCCCGGAATCGCGCGCCACGCGTGTGCTGGTGGCCGATCTGGCCCGCCGCCAGGGCCGCGCGGCCGACGCCGCCGACCTGCTCTCGCCGCTGCTGGAAGGCGAGCCCACCGCGGCGCTGCTGCGTACCGCGGGCATGCTGGAATACGACGCCGGCCGTGCCGAGCGTGCGCGCGAACTGCTGCGCCGCGCCTTCGACCTGGCGCCGACCGACCGCGGCAACATCGGCCCGCTGGTGGAGGTGTGGCGCCGCGAAAACCAGGTCGACGAGGCGCGCAGCGTGCTTGATGCGGCGCTGGAAGCACATCCGGGCGAGCCGGCGCTGTGGCACGCGCGCCTGGTGTTCGAACCGTTCGCCGGCGACGAGGCGCGCGCCGTGGTTGCGCGCTGGCTGCAGGCCATGCCCGACACGCTGCCGCCGCTGATGGCGCAATGGGCGATCGAGGATGCCGTGGGCGCCACCGAGCAGGCCGACGCCATCGCCCGCCGCATCACCGAGCTGGAGCCGGGCCACACCGGCGCCGAGTTGCGCGTGGTCGAATCGTTGCTGCGCACCGATCCGGACGCAGCGATCACGCACCTCGACACACTGATCGTCCGCGCGCCGGACCCGAACGTGAAGCGCGGCCTGCGCCAGTTGCTCGGCCGCGCCTATGACGCCGCCGGGCAGCACGACGCCGCCGTGGCGACGTGGGCGGAACTGCACGCCGAAGTGAACGACCAGCGCCTGCCATACCCGCCGGTCAGCGCGTCGCGCAGCGACTGGCCGGAGCTGGCACCGCTGCCGGAGGACGCCAAGGCCGTCCTGCTGCTGTGGGGTGCACCGGGCAGCCTGGTCGAGCGCGTGGCCGGGACGTTCCAGTTCAGCGGCGCGCCGCTGCTGACCGACCGCCTGGGCGCCAACCCGCC
>CBFGOS010000067.1:0-9631 GCA_965650425.1 uncultured Lysobacter sp.
GTGGCCCACCGCCATGGTCATGCCGTCGAAGTACGGCGGGTTCTTGATGTAGGTGGACGCATCGTCCCACGCGAACGATTCGCCCTCCGGCGAGGCGATCTGGTTCCAACGGCTGTCGCCCTTGAACACGTCGGCGTAGTTCTGCGCAAAGAGCTCTGGACCGACCGTCGCGGCGATGAGGTCGCCGATTTCCTTGTTGGTCGGCCAGAGATCGCGCAGGAAGACCGGCGTTCCATCGGCGGTGGTCGCCAGCGGGTCACGGGTGAGGTCGATGTCCACCGTGCCGGCGATGGCGTATGCCACCACCAACGGCGGCGAGGCGAGGTAGTTCATCTTCACTTCGGGATGGACGCGGCCTTCAAAGTTGCGGTTGCCTGACAGCACGGATGCCACCACCAGGTCGTTTTCGGCGATGCCCTTGGATACAACGTCCGGCAAGGGGCCGGAGTTGCCGATGCATGTGGTGCAGCCGTAGCCGACTACAAAGAAGCCCAGTTGCTCCAGGTCATCCAGCAGGCCGGCCTTGCGCAGGTAATCGGTGACCACCAGCGAACCCGGCCCGAGCGAGGTCTTCACCCACGGCTTGGCCTTCAATCCCAGCTTGGCGGCGTTGCGCGCCAGCAGGCCAGCGCCGAGCATGACCGCTGGATTTGAAGTGTTGGTGCATGAGGTGATGGCTGCGATCACCACCGATCCGTCCTGCAGGTAGGCATCCTGATCGTGGATGCGGATCCTTGATTGTGGCTTGGCGGCCAAGTGGTCGGCCTGAGGTTGGGCGCCGCCTTCCTCCTTGAAGTCGGATTCCGCGCAGCCGGTCCTGGGCTTGCGACCGGCAATCAGGCCCGTCAGGTTCTCATTGAAGTTGGCTTGCATTTCGCCAAGCAGAACGCGGTCCTGCGGGCGCTTTGGACCGGCCAGCGACGGCTTGACGTCACCCAGGTCCAGCGACAGCGTGGCGGAGTAGGTGGCTTCCGGTGCGCCGGGTTCGTGCCACAGTCCCTGCGCCTTGGCATACGCTTCGACGAGTTCGATCTGCTCGCGGCTGCGGCCCGACAACCGCAGGTAGTTCAGCGCTTCGGCGTCGATCGGGAAGATGCCGCAGGTGGCGCCGTATTCCGGGGCCATGTTGGCGATGGTGGCGCGGTCGGCCAGCGGCAGGTGCTGCAGGCCTTCGCCAAAGAACTCGACGAACTTGCCCACCACGCCCATCTTGCGCAGCATCTGGGTGACGGTCAGCACCAGGTCGGTGGCGGTGGTGCCCTCGGGAAGTTTGCCGGTGAGCTTGAAGCCCACCACCTGCGGAATCAACATCGACGACGGCTGGCCCAGCATGGCCGCCTCGGCCTCGATGCCGCCGACGCCCCAGCCCAGCACGCCGATGCCGTTGATCATGGTGGTGTGGCTGTCGGTGCCGAACACGGTGTCCGGGAACGCCTGCAGCTCACTCGTGCCGTCATCGGCCTTGACCTCGCGTTCGACGACGACGCGGGCGAGGTTCTCCAGGTTTACCTGGTGCACGATGCCGGTGTTGGGCGGTACAACCTTGAAGTTCTCGAACGCCTTCTGCCCCCAGCGCAGGAAGCTGTACCGCTCCATATTGCGCTCGAACTCGATCTTGCCGTTGAGGTCCAGAGCGTCCGCACGGCCGAATACGTCGACCTGCACGGAGTGGTCGATCACCAGTTCGGAAGGGATCAGTGGGTTGATCTGCTTGGGGTTGCCGCCCAGCCGGGTGACTGCGTCGCGCATCGCCGCCAGGTCCACCACGCACGGCACGCCGGTGAAGTCCTGCAGCACCACGCGGGCCGGCATGAAGGCGATCTCGGTGTCGGGCTCCTTGGCGGCGTTCCAGGTGGCGACGGCCTCGATGTGCTCCCGGCCGACTGTCATGCCGCCGTCTTCATGCCGCAGCAGGTTCTCCAGCAGGATCTTCATGGAGTAGGGCAGCTTCGACAGGTCGAAGCGCTCGCCCAAGGCAGGCAGGCTGTAATAGGTCAGCGACTTGCCGTTGACGGACAACTGACGGCGGGTCGAGAAGGAGTCGTTCATGGGGGTTGCAGCTCCTTTGGCAGGGGGCAGGCCTGCCGCGCAAACGAGGCGTGGCTGGCGTCCTTGGGTGCCGCAGGGCGGGCCGTGCGGCACGATGTGCCCCATTATGGCCCCGGCATATTCAGGCTGGGTGAGGCGCCCGCTGGAACGCTATGTCCGGGCGTTGGACCTTGGTCGAATGCGGCCGTGAGCCATCGGGACCGGCTTCCCGGAAGCGGTATGTCAACTTGAGTATGATCGTTCAGGTATGTATGATTGATGCATACTTCGATGCGGAGAACGCCCATGGAAGCAACCGTCGGCGAGCGAGGCCAGATTACCCTGCCCAAAGCCGTGCGCGACGCGCTGGGCCTGGCGAAGGGCGCCCAGCTGAAGGTCGAGCTGGAGGGCAACCGCATCGTGCTGCGCAAGAGCGTGGATGACGCCATTTCCCGTGCCCGGGGCCGCTTCAAGCTGGACGGTTTCACTTCCACGGACGAGGCCATGCGCGCCATCCGTGGCCGTGCCCCGGGCGAACCGCTCGAGTCCTGACCGGGCAACGCACCGATGATCGCCATCGATTCTTCCGTCCTGATCGACCTGCTGGCCGATGGTCCGCAGGCCGATGCCGCGGAGGCCTGTCTGCGCCAGTGCCTCGGCAACGGTCCGGTGGTCATCAGCGACGTGGCCTTGGCTGAGGTGTGCAGCGCCCTGCGCGACGGCGCGGAAGCGTTGGCGGTGCTCGAGGAAATGAGCATCCGTTTCAGTGCGCTGGAATCGAAATCCGCGCTACGCGCGGGCGAGATGCAGCGCCGCCATCGCCAGCGCGGCGGCCCGCGGGCCCGCGCGGTACCGGATTTCCTGATCGGCGCCCACGCACTGCTGCAGTGCGACGGCCTGATTACCCGCGACGACGGGTTTTATCGTCAGTACTTCAAGGGGCTCAAGCTGATAGTGCCGTCTGCTTGAACCACTGCCGGGAAGGCCCCATGCCGGACCGGAACTGCTATGCCGTACCTGCAACACCCTGTTCGGAACATCTGATTCGCATTGCCGCTGCTTTCCATTTCAATACCCGGACCCCACCGCAGGGGTCCTGCAATCCACCGGAGTCCTCCATGCTCGAAGCCTATCGCCAACACGTCGCAGAGCGCGCCGCGCTCGGTATCCCGCCGCTGCCGCTGACCGCGCAGCAGACCGCCGACGTCATCGAGCTGCTGAAGAACCCGCCGGCCGGCGAGGGTGAATTCCTCCTGGACCTGATCACCAACCGCGTGCCAGCTGGCGTGGACGATGCCGCCAAGGTCAAGGCCTCGTACCTGGCCGCCGTGGCCCACGGTACCGAGAAGAACGCGCTGATCAGCCGCGCCCGCGCCACCGAGCTGCTGGGCACCATGCTGGGCGGCTACAACATCCACCCGCTGATCGAGCTGCTGGATGACGCCGAGGTCGGCACCGTCGCTGCCAACGCGCTCAAGCACACCCTGCTGATGTTCGACGCCTTCCACGACGTGCAGGAGAAGGCCGAGCAGGGCAACGCCAACGCCAAGGCCGTGCTGCAGAGCTGGGCCGACGCCGAGTGGTTCACCAGCAAGCCGGAAGTGCCGGAGTCGCTGACCATCACCGTGTTCAAGGTGACCGGCGAGACCAACACCGACGACCTGTCGCCGGCACCCGATGCCACCACGCGCCCGGACATCCCGCTGCACGCACTGGCGATGCTGAAGAACGCCCGTGACGGCATCGTTCCGGAAGAAGACGGCAAGCGCGGCCCGGTGAAGTTCATCGAGTCGCTGAAGGACAAGGGCCACCTGGTCGCCTACGTGGGCGACGTGGTGGGCACCGGCTCCAGCCGCAAGTCCGCCACCAACTCGGTGCTGTGGTTCACCGGCGAGGACATCCCCTTCATCCCGAACAAGCGCTTCGGCGGCGTGTGCCTGGGTTCGAAGATCGCCCCGATTTTCTACAACACCATGGAAGACGCCGGTGCGTTGCCGATCGAACTCGATGTGTCGCAGATGAACATGGGCGACGTCGTCGAGCTGCGTCCGTACGAAGGCAAGGCGCTGAAGGACGGCAAGGTCATTGCTGAGTTCGCGCTGAAGTCCGACGTGCTGCTGGACGAAGTGCGCGCCGGCGGCCGCATCCCGCTGATCGTCGGCCGTGGCCTGACCGCCAAGGCGCGCGAGGCGCTGGGCCTGCCGGCCTCGACCCTGTTCCGCCTGCCGACCAACCCGGCTGACACCGGCAAGGGTTACTCGCTGGCGCAGAAGATGGTCGGTCGCGCCTGCGGTTTGCCTGAAGGCCAGGGCGTGCGTCCGGGCACCTACTGCGAGCCGAAGATGACCTCGGTGGGTTCGCAGGACACCACCGGCCCGATGACCCGCGACGAGCTGAAGGACCTGGCGTGCCTGGGCTTCTCGGCCGACCTCGTCATGCAGTCGTTCTGCCACACCGCCGCCTACCCCAAGCCGGTGGACGTGAAGACCCACCACACGCTGCCGGAGTTCATCTCCAACCGCGGCGGCATCTCGCTGCGCCCGGGCGACGGCGTGATCCACAGCTGGCTCAACCGCATGCTGCTGCCCGACACCGTCGGCACCGGTGGCGACTCGCATACCCGCTTCCCGGTGGGCATCTCGTTCCCGGCGGGCTCGGGCTTGGTCGCGTTCGCTGCGGCCACCGGCGTGATGCCGCTGGACATGCCGGAATCGGTGCTGGTGCGCTTCAAGGGCGAGATGCAGCCGGGCGTGACCCTGCGTGACCTCGTCAACGCGATTCCGCTGGCCGCGATCAAGCAGGGCCTGCTGACCGTTGCCAAGCAGGGCAAGAAGAACATCTTCTCCGGCCGCATCCTCGAGATCGAAGGCCTGCCGCAGCTGAAGGTGGAGCAGGCGTTCGAGTTGTCCGACGCGTCCGCCGAGCGTTCGGCCGCGGGTTGCACCGTGCACCTGGACAAGGCCCCGATCATCGAATACATCAACAGCAACATCACGCTGCTGAAGTGGATGATCGCCGAAGGCTATGCCGACGCCCGTTCGCTGGCCCGCCGCATCAAGGCGATGGAAGCGTGGCTGGCCAACCCGCAGCTGCTGGAAGGCGACGCGGACGCGGAGTATGCCGCCGTCATCGAGATCGACCTCAACGAGATCGTCGAGCCGATCGTGGCCTGCCCGAACGACCCGGATGACGTGAAGACCCTGTCCGACGTCGCCGGCGCCAAGATCGATGAAGTGTTCATCGGTTCGTGCATGACCAACATCGGCCACTTCCGTGCCGCCGCCAAGCTGCTGGAAGGCAAGCGCGACATCCCGACCCGCCTGTGGGTCGCGCCGCCGACCAAGATGGATGCCAGCGAGCTGACGAAGGAAGGCCACTACGGCACCTTCGGCACCGCTGGTGCGCGCATGGAAATGCCGGGTTGCTCGCTGTGCATGGGCAACCAGGCGCAGGCGCGCGAGGGCGCGACGGTGTTTTCCACCTCCACCCGCAACTTCCCGAACCGCCTGGGGCGCAACACCAACGTGTACCTGGGTTCGGCGGAGCTGGCGGCGATCTGCTCGCGCCTCGGCCGCATCCCGACCCGCGAGGAGTACATGGCGGACATCGGCGTGATCAACACCAACGGCGCCGAGATCTACCGCTACATGAACTTCGACCAGATCGAGGAATACCGAGAGGTGGCCGACAAGGTCGCCGCGGCCTGATCGTCCGCGACGTGGCGTAATGCAGGAAGCCCGGCCATGTGCCGGGCTTCCTGTTATTGGTGGGTTGCAGCGCGCCGTCGTGCGGTGTCCTACTGTCCCCACCCGTGTCATGGTTCGTGTACCGGTGTCTGGAGGAAGTCCGAATTGCCTATGTGCGGGCTAGTCCACCGTCAGTTGCGTGGGGTTTTCGCGTCTCTCCAAGGCCTGCCTGGGAGAGAGCAGGTCACCGTGGTCGTCGCCCTGGCGCTGGCCGGCTGGTATGGCGGAGCGCGGGCGCAGGCATCCGGACCGCCCACGGTTCCGACCACTGACACAACGGCCGAAGCCCGCGTGCTGGATACCGTCGAGGTGACGGGCCATCAACTGCCGCTGTCGGCCTTTCCGGGTGCGGTGGACGTGCTGGCTGGCGATTCCCTGCGAAGCGGACAGCGCCGGGTCAACCTGTCCGAGGCCATACAGCGCGTGCCCGGTTTTACCGTGCGCGACCGTGGCAATTACGCCCAGGACCTCCAGGTGCAGAGTCGCGGATTCGGCGCGCGTTCAACATTTGGCATCCGCGGTCTCCGGTTGGTGGCCGACGGCATTCCGCTATCCGCGTCCGACGGCCAAGGTCAGGCCGCGGGCTTTCCCCTTGATACGCTCGACCGGGTCGAGGTGCTGCGTGGCCCACTCGCACTCCGGTACGGCAATGCCTCAGGCGGAGCAATCGTTGGGCACAGCGATCTTGATGGCGATGTGTTTGTGGGAGTGGACGCGTGGGGCGACGACGCAGGCGCTCGTCGCGCAAGCGCGCGCTGGGATGGCGGGAGCGGGCCGGATTGGCGCTGGCGCGTTGCCGGCAGCCACTTTCGTACACCCGGTGAGCGGCCGCACGCGGAAGCGGAACGCCGCCACGGTGTCGCACATGTGCTGTGGCAGCCGGACGATGCGAGGCGCCTACAGGCGACGTTCAACACTCTTTCCCAACCGTGGACCGAGGACCCCCTAGGTCTCACGCGCGCGCAATGGGATGCCAACCCAGATGGCGAATCTCCGGTTGCCGAAGCCTTCGATACGCGCAAGCGGATCGCCAACCATCAACTGGCCGTGCGGTGGGAACGCGATGCTTCGGCGCGACGCGCATGGTGGTTGTCCGCACACGGCGGCGTGCGCGCGGTCGAACAGTTCCTCGCCATTCCGGCGGCGGCTCAAGGGGCGCCGACCAGTGCCGGCGGCGTGGTGGACGTGGATCGGCTGGAATCAGGACTTGAAGCGGGACACCGCTGGCATGGGCCTCGAGGATCCGTGGCTGCGGGCGTCGACATCGGGCGGCTGTCCGAGGCGCGGCGCGGCTACGAGAACTTCGTGGATGGTCGCCTGGGCGTTCGCGGCCGCTTGCGGCGGGATGAGGACAACCGAGTGTCCAGCCACGCTGTCTTCGTCGTGGCTGAAATGCCAATGGGCGCTGGCATCAACGCATTGGCCGGCGCGCGCCAGGTCCGTTCCGCGTTCGAATCCCGAGACAGGTACTTCGCCCCCGGCAATGGCGATGACAGCGGCCGCGTCGATTACGCGGAGCATGCCGTGTCGTTTGGGATTGCACGCAAGTTTGCGAACGGCGAAGCCTTCGCCAGCCTCGGGCAGGGGTTCGAGACGCCGACCGTCACCGAGTTGTCGTATCGCCCTGACGGCGGGCCAGGTTTGAACCTTGGCCTCCGTCCTGCGAAGACGCGTTCCATCGAAGCCGGCTTGCGGCATCGCGCCGCGCGGCATCGCTTGGGCCTGACCGCGTACCGGATCGATGGTCGGGATGAAATCGTTGCAGCTACCAGTTCCGGTGGACGTGCTTCGTACGCAAACGCCGGAAGCACGCGTCGCGAAGGCGTGGAGTTGGGCGTCGACGGACACTGGGGCGCCCACTGGAAGTACGCGTTGGCAGCCAACTGGATACGCGCCCGATTCACCGAAGGCTTTGCATATCGCGTCTTCAGTGATGGATCACTGCAATTGCGCGAGGTTTCGGCAGGCAACCGCCTCCCGGGGATCCCACGTGCCGACGCCTTTTCGGAACTGGTCTGGCACCACGCCAACGATCGCCTGCAGATCGGCCTGGAAGGGCGCTGGAGTGACCGGGTGTTCGTCGACGACCGCAACACCGACGTCGCGCCTGGCTACGCGCTGGTGGCCCTCCGGGTCTCCTGGCAGGTCCATTCCTCGGGTTGGAACGGCTTCGCTCGCATTGACAATCTGTTCGACCGCGCCCATGTCGGCTCGGTCATTGTCAACGAGGGCAATAGTCGCTTCTTTGAGCCCGGGGCGGGACGAACCATCACCGTCGGATTGGGGTGGCGCTCAAGGTGAGTGCCACCTGCAACGCACGGGTGTCATACCGGCTGGCGACTGGAGCCATGTGCGGCCGGTCACTCGCAAAAGCCGAAGGGATTTCAGCCCAGATGCGCGTTGATCGCCGCCACCATGTCTCGACGACGCAACAGGAAGTCCCAAAGGCTGCCGCCAAGCTGACGCCACAATACGGCTGAACGTACGGCCGCCAACAGCACCGCGCGCACTTCCGCAACCACCGTGGCTTGCCCAAGGTAGTGCGGGTTGCCCTGGACCAGCACGCGCGGGCGCAGATGGCTGAGCGTCTCGGCATACAGGCCGCCCAATGCCGACAGCACCTCGGGGTGCGTGGCTCCCTCGCGCTCGGCCAGTGTGGACTGCGCACGGATGCCATGCTGCACGCGGCGCCCCATCGCCTCGTCCGCCACGAAGCGGCGTTCCAGTTGCAGGACCGCCAACGCCAGTCTAGGCAGTTGCTCGTCGCGCGGTTGGCTGGAAAAGTAGTCCCGCAGCAGCGTAAGTCCGGGGCGCAACGCTTCCACGCCGCCGTAGACCGCGGCCGGCGTGGCGGCATCGATGCGGAACACCGAGTCCAGCGCCGTACCCAAGATACGCTGTTCCGCCGTGCCGGTATCGGCAATGCGACGCACCTGCGCCAGTGCCTGCACCAGGCCCGCGAGGGCCAGAACGCGCTCTGAAACTGGATTGGAACGGGTGTCGCTCATGCAGCTTGGGCCTTCAGGCGTTGTTCGAGGGGAGCATCGGTTGATGAGATCACTGCGCCACCCAGGCAGACATCGCCGTCATACAGCACCAGTGACTGTCCGGGTGTGACAGCACGTTGGGGGCGCGCGAAGCGGACCGCAAGCGTCCCGTCGTCATGCACGGTCACCGCGCAGGCCTCGTCGGCCTGGCGATAACGCGTCTGCGCCGTGCACTCGAAGCTTGATGCGGGAGGCGTACCTGCGATCCAGTGGGCCGTCTCCGACCACAGCGTGTTGGATTGCAGCCACGGGTAGGCCAGGCACTGGTCCACGTACAGCACGTTGTTGCCCACGTCCTTGCCCACCACGAACCACGGGGCCGGCTCGAAGCCGCGCACGCCCCCGATATTCAAACCCTCGCGCTGTCCCAGCGTGTAGAAGAACACGCCCGGGTGTTGGCCGATCAGGTGCCCGTCGGGCGTGCGCATCTCACCGGTACGCGCGGGCAGGTAGCGCGAGAGGAACTCCCGGAAATCACGCTCGCCGATGAAACAGATGCCCGTGGAATCCTTCTTGGCAGCAGTGGGCAGGCCAGCCTCCTGCGCCATGCGGCGCACGTCGGTCTTGACCAGGTCGCCGAGTGGGAAGCGCGTACTGGCCAGCTGCCGTTGCCCCAACTGGTGCAGGAAGTAACTTTGGTCCTTGGTGCGGTCGCGTGCGCGCAGCAAGTGGAAACGCCCGGCATCCTCGGCCACGCGGGCGTAGTGGCCCGTGGCGATGAACTCGGCGCCGAGGTCGTGGGCCGCGTCGAGGAAGTGCTTGAACTTGATCTCGCGGTTGCAGAGCACGTCCGGGTTGGGCGTGCGCCCG
>CBFGOS010000068.1:0-9180 GCA_965650425.1 uncultured Lysobacter sp.
CGGCCTCCAGTGGCCGCGCGAACAGGAACCCCTTGCCTTGGCTACAGCCTTGGGCCCGCAGCCACTGGCTCTGCTCCTCGGTCTCCACGCCCTCGGCCACCGAGATCTTGCCCAGGCTTTGGGTCATCGCGAGGATCGCGCGCAGCAGCGCTTCGCCGGAAGGCGTCCCGATGCGGCGCACGAAGGCGATGTCGATCTTGATCGCGGTGAACGGCAGGGACTGGAGATAGGCAAGCGACGAATAGCCCGTGCCGAAGTCGTCGAGCGACAGGGTCGACCCCACGGCTTCCAACTGGGCCAGGCGTGGCAGCGCCCAGTCGAGGTTCTCCATGGCCGCGGTCTCGGTGATTTCCAGTTCCAGGCAGCTGGCGGGCAGAGCATGCGTCGCGAGGCATTCGCGCAGGAAGTCCGGCAACGACACGTCGGCCAGTTGCCGAACCGACAGGTTGACGGCCATGCCGACGGTGCCCAGCCGGTGCTCGCGTTCCCATTGGGCAGCCTGGCGAATGGCCTCCTTCAATGCCCAACGCCCCAGTTCGAGGATGAAGCCGGACTCCTCCGCCACCGGGATGAACTCGGCGGGGCTGAGGTCGCCGTTGGGGCCGCGCCAGCGGAGCAGCGCCTCGAAGCCGGCCAAGCGGTTGCCTGAAAGTGCCACGCGGGGCTGGTAGAGCAGGCGGAACTCGCCGTTGGCCAGCGCTTCGGGCATGCGGGCGGCCAGTTCGATCCATCGCTGGCTGCGCTGGTGGTGTGAAGGATCAAACTCCAGCACATCGAGCTGGCCGATGTCCTTGGCCATCGATACTGCGGTCTCGCAGTGCTGCAGCACCTGCAGGCTGTCGTCGCCCGATCCCGTGAACCTGTAGTAGCCGCCGGTCGCAGTGACCTGCAGGTGCAGCTCGTCCTGCAGTTCAAACGGCGCGGTGAGCAGCGCCATGAGTTCGCGCGCACGGGCCAGGCCCGCCTGTGGAGCACCGATGACGACGACAAACGTGTCGCCGGCGAAACGGGCGACGTACTCGTCGTCACGCATGTTGCCGCGCAGGCGGTCCGCCGCTGCGACCAGCAGGCGGTCGCCGGTCTCGCGCCCTAGGGCGCTGTTGATCCGCGCGACCTTGTTGAGGTCCACCATGAGCGCGCCACCCGGTGCGCCGGCCTGGATGCGCCGGGCGAGTTCGGCCACGAGGGCGTGGCGGTTGGGCAGGCCGGTCAGTTCGTCATTGGAGGCCAGCCATTCCAGACGGATCATCTGCTTCACCCGCTGCGAAGCGTCCCGCACGAACGCAACCGTGCAGGGTGCACCGTTCCACATGATCGGCGACAAGGAGATGTCGGCGAAGAAGCGTCCCCCGTCGCGACGCAGCGCCTGCAGATGGGCTACCGGGCTCATGCTGCGCACCTGGCGGTCATGGCCGTAATCGGCGCGTTGCTCGACGTGCCTGCTCCGCTGATCGCTGGGAATCAGGTCCTCCACCTTGAGCGTGGACAATTCGTCCGGCCGCGCTCCGAACAGCGACCGGGCTGCTTCGTTGTGGGTCAGGATGCGGCCGTCGTCGTCGACCACCAGGATGCCGTCGGGCGCGCCGACGATCAGCGCGCCCAGGCGGCGAGCGGTGTCTTCATGGGAGCGCTTCTCCGACTGGAGCTGGTTGTAGGGCTGGACGACCTGGGTATGGAGGATCGCCAGCGCGAAATACGCCGTGCCAATGACCTTGTAGGCGTGGCCCACGGTGCTGTCCATCGCCGAGGGCACGGTGTAAAGGGCGAAGAAGACCTCGCCCACGGTCAGCACGAACAGGCCGCAGGCGATCAGGTCCGCCCGCAGCAGCGGCCGCGTGCGCAGGACCAACCAGCCCAAAACCGCGTAGGAGGCGAGGACCCCCAGCTCGATGCCGATCTTGAGCGGCGACAGCCCGTGGCCGGTGATGTACAGCGGCGGCAGCCAGGCGGGCGTCCAGGTGCCGAGGGCCACGACCAGCGCGGTGTACGGAAGGAACAGCCATGTCCACCTTGCGTACAAGCGTTGCGGCAGCACCATCACGACAAAGGTCATCGCAATCGCGCCACGGGCTCCGAGCCAATACACCAGGCTGGGGTCCAGGCCCCGCGTTCCGAAGTACGCGGACATCCCCGGGTACGTCACCGTGTGCAGCAGGTCGAGCACGGCGACGGACAGAAAGCCGGCCGCGGCAAGTCTGAGCCGAGTGTTGTCGCCGGTACGGATGAGGGCCGTGACCGACACGACCAGGCTCATGGCGATCGACAGCGTCTCCAGCAGCGTGTGCCAACCGCTGTAATCCGGCATGGGACGGTAGAAGCCGGGCATCTGCGCCAGGACCAGCAGCACCGCGGCGGTGACCAGCAGGCCGCCGGTGACCGCGAAGGGCAACCGACTGGAATGTTTCTGCCACGGCTCGGGTGCGGACGCCCAGAGTTCGGACTGAAGTGCGGGACTCATCACAGAGGCAGGCAGGGGTCGGTCCATCGGGGGAGTGTAGGAAATTTCAAAGATGCCTGTGGAACCATGTCTCATGGCCTCCCCACGGCCGCACGACGATGGTCTAGCAGCCCCCCTCGCCGCGGGTGCTCGCAGCAGGCCTCCGGCGGTCAGGTATGCTCGGCACCGGCGCATGCCGTCGCTGGCCTGGAGAGATGGTGCAAATCGAAAACGTGAGCAAGGGCTGCGGCCAGTGCCGGGACAGCGAACCCCTCGGGTTCGACTTCAGTTATGCCTTCCAACCCCTCGTGGATACGGCACGACACACTGTCTTCGCCCATGAGGCATTGGTTCGTGGCTTGGGGGGCGAGGGTGCGGCTGCGGTCCTGTCACGGGTTACCGACGACAACCGCTATCGTTTTGACCAGGCGTGCCGACGCAAGGCGCTTGAAATCGCGTCCCGTCTGGGCATGCAGAGCGCCCTCTCGATCAACTTCCTGCCCAACGCGATCTACCGCCCCGAACTGTGTATCCGCTCGACACTCGCCGCTGCGCAGGAATACGGCTTCCCCGTCGAGAGGATCATTTTCGAAACCGTGGAGGGCGAACGGGTAAACGATGGGAAGTGGCTGGCGGAGATCCTGCGCGAGTACAGGCGTATCGGGTTCCTGACCGCGATCGATGATTTCGGTGCAGGTTTCGCCGGCCTGAACCTGTTGGCGGATTTCCAGCCGGATATCGTCAAGCTCGACATGGAGCTCGTCCGCGATGTTGATCGGCACCCCGCGCGCAGAACGATCGTCGGGTCCGTGTTCGCGATGTGCCAGGAGCTTTCGATCAAGGTGATCGCGGAGGGCGTGGAGCGTGAGGACGAAGCGCGGTGCCTGCGGGACCTGGGCATCACATTGATGCAGGGCTACTACTTCAGCAAACCGGTTTTCGAACGCGTCGTTCGCGACGAGTGCATTTCCTGGGTCCCATGAGCGACCTGCCAACCCGGCCGTCGCGGTCAACCTTGCCTCCGGCTTCCTTGAATGCCCTGGATCCGGGTTCGGCCAGCATTTTCGAGCATGCCATCGCGCAGGCTTCGACTGCCGTTCTGATAACCGACGCGAACTGGGATGACGGCGGACCGTTCATCGTCTATGTGAATCCGGCGTTCTGCCAGATGACCGGTTATCAGCCAGGACAGTTGATCGGAAAGTCGCCGCGAATCCTGCAGGGGCCCAGGACCAGCCGCGCCCTGATGGAGGCGCTGCGCGAAACCCTGCGCAAGGGCCTTCCGTTCACTGGAAGCACGGTCAATTACGCCGCCGACCGTCGTGCTTACGTCGTGGAGTGGACCATCTCCCCGGTCCGGGACTCGGAGGGGGTCATACGCCACTTCGTCTCCGCCCAGACGGATATCACTGCGCGTATCGCGGCCGAGCAGGAGCGGCGCCTGCTGTTGCAGGCGTTGGGCGCGGCTTTGGATCCCATCCTGATCACGGACAGAAGCACGCGCGTCGTGTTCGTCAATGAGGCGTTCCAGCGCCTGTCTGGATACGCGTCGGACGAGATCATCGGGCAATCGGCGCGGGCTTTGTACCCCGCGCACCAGGGCCCCGACTTCTATCGCAACCTGCGTGCTTCGCTGCGCAGCGGGAGGCCCTTCCGGGCGACTTTCACCTATCGGCGAAAAGATGGAAGTTCCTTCTACATCGAGCAGAGCATTGCGCCTGTTTACGATGCGAACCGCAAGATCACCCACTACATCAGCACGGGCAAGGACGTCAGCGAGCGGGTGGAACGCGAGCGCCGGCTGATCGACATGGCGACTCGCGATCCGCTGACGGGATTGTCGAATCGACGCGCGGGAAACCTCGCGCTGGATTCGCTGGTCAGCGATGCCCACGCCGCGGCCAAGCCCCTCAGCCTGATCCTTGCGGATATCGACCGCTTCAAGGCCATCAACGACACATACGGCCACCAGGCCGGCGATGAGGTGCTGATGGAGGTGGGGAGAATCCTGCGAAGCGGGATCCGGGACAGTGACGTTGCCGTGCGATGGGGCGGCGAGGAGTTCCTGGTCATGGCGCCGGGCTGTGCCTTGCAGGAAGCGCTCGATCTTTCCGAACGGCTTCGCAGAGCCGTCGGCGCGCTGGACTTCAAATCCGTGGGACGGGTGACGCTGTCCCTCGGGGTCGCGGAACTACGACCCAGAGAAAGCACCGGATCGCTACTTCAACGCGCGGACACCGCGATGTACAAGGCCAAGCACGACGGTCGCGATCGCGTGGTGGCGAGCCCGGCTGAATAAAAAACACCCGGCCGCGAGGGCGGCCGGGTGGGAGTTCCAGTTGCAGCTGGAGAGAGAGATCCGGTTACTTGGCCTTCGGCGCAGCGGCCTTGACGGCCTTCTCGACGTTGGCTTCGGCCTTCTTGGCGGCCGCTTCAAACTGGGACTTGGCGATCTGGCCGATGGCTTCGTTGGCCTTCACGGTACGGTCGAGCACTTCCTGCGAGGCGGCCACGGCGCGCTCCACGTTCTCGCGGGCGATCTGCACGCCCTTCGGGAACAGGGTCTTGGCGGCATCGAGGTCGCGGGCTTCGGTCACTTCGCCGAAGAAGGCGAAGGTCGCGTTGGCGCGCTCTTCCAGCGCCGAGAGCTGCAGGCCGAAGACGGCCTCGGCGTTCTCGATGGCGATGCGGTTGATCTGGGCTGCCGTGTCCGCGAACTGGCGCGTAGCGGCGGCAAACTGTTCGTTGAACTGCTGGTACATGGCAGTGACTCCAGGATCGCCGGCAGGGATTGCCGGTTTGTGCGGTGCAGCATATCGCTCGGTTTTGTGCGATGCAACAATAAAATCATGAACAGGGGCATAGGGTTACCGGCCGGTTCATGCGCGCCGAGGCATTCCGCGGCTGGCAAGGCCGGCATCAGGACAGGCCGGAGGTGGGTCCAATGAGCCAGCGGTGGCATAGCATGGGTCCGTGGAACCGGAGTAGCGATGGACTGGAACGAGGTCTTGAAGGGGCTGCTGACCGCTTTGGGCGTTGGCCTGCTGATTGGCGTGGTACGCGAGCGCCATTACGGGCCCAGCGTCAGCAAGGCGGGCTTGCGTACACACGCGCTGGTGGCCCTGCTGGGTGCGGTTGCCATGGGTTTTGGCATGCCGGCGTTCATCGCCCTGCTGCTGATCGTGGGGGCCTACGCCATCGCCGGTTACTGGAACAGCCATCGCGACGACCCCGGCCTGACCGGCGAAGTGGCGCTGCTGGTATCGGCCATGCTCGGCGCCCTTGCGCGGCACGAGCCGGCCCTGGCCGCCGGGCTCGGCGTGGTGTCGGCGATCCTGTTGCAGGCCAAGCAGCCACTGCAGCGCTTCACCCGCGAGTTGATCAGCGAGCGCGAGGTGCAGGACGCGCTGCTGCTGGCCGCTGCGGCGCTGGTGGTGATGCCGCTGTTGCCGGACCGACCGCTGGACCCGTGGGGCGTGCTGCAACCGCGGATGCTGTGGCGCATCGTGGTGCTGGTGATGGCGGTCGGCATGCTGGGCCATATCGCGCTGCGGGCCGTGGGCGCCCGCTGGGGATTGCCGGTGGCGGGCTTCTTTTCCGGCTTCGCCTCGTCCACGGCCGCGGTGGCGGGGTTCGGGCGGCGCGCGGCCGACAACCCGACGCTGATGGCGCCGGCGGGCGCCGCCGCACTACTGGCCAACTTGGCATCGTTGCTGCTGTTCGTGGCGGTGATCGCCACCGTGGCGCCGGCCTTGCTGGCCGCGACGGCGTGGCCGTTGGCCGCGGCGGCCCTCGGGCTGCTGGCCTTCGCCGCATTGGGCTTGCATCGGGCCAACCATCTCGACGGACTGCCGGACGAGCCCTCGCCGCGCGCCTTCCACCTGACCCATGCGCTGCTGATCGCGGCGATCATTGCCGTGGTGCTGCTGGTGTCGGCGTGGTTGCGCCAGATCTTTGGCGATGCCGGAGCGCTGGTGGCCGCGACGCTGGTGGCACTGGTGGAAATCCATGCCGCAGCGGCGAGCATCGCCCAGCTGACCGCCACGGGCGGCCTGCCGATCGAACATGCACGCTGGGGCGTGGTGGCGCTGTTGGCAGCCGGTTCGGTCGCGAAGCTGGTGCTGGCGCTGGTGAGTGGCGGCTGGCGCTACGGTCGTTACGTCGGGGCGGGTCTGGTGGCGATGACGGGTGCAGCCGCCGCCGTGACCGCCTTCACGCCGCCATAAGCGGCCTTACGGACCGCGGTACCGGCAGCCCGAGGTACAGGTCTCGTGCACCACCACCTCGCTCAACAGCGGCAGGGTGGGCTTGAGCTGCTCCCAGATCCACATCGCGAGCCGTTCGCTGGTCGGGTTTTCCAGGCCAGGGATGTCGTTGAGGTAGTGGTGGTCCAGTTGGTCGTACAGCGGCTGGAAGGCCTGCTTCACGTCGCCGAAGTCCATCACCCAACCGGTGTCCGCGCCCACGTCGCCGCTGACGTGCAGCTCGACGCGGAACGAATGGCCGTGCAGCCGCGCGCACTTGTGGCCCGGGGGGACGTTGGGCAGCCGGTGTGCGGCTTCGAGGGTGAAGGCCTTGAAGATGTCCATGCGCCATTGTCGCACGCGGCGGCAGATGGCTCCCGGGCACGCTGACGAAACGTTAAGGCGAGGTCAGCGACACTCGGGACCCATGGCACGGCACGCGCTGCTGGTCCTGATGCTGGTGGGTGTGACCTGGTCGGTCCAGGCCCGCACCGTCTACCGTTGCCTGCGCGACGGAACGGTGAGCCTGGCGACGGCGCGCGAGCCGGGGTCGTCCTGCGAGGCCGTGCAGCTGGACGATGACGCGGCCGTCGTGCCCAACCTGTGGGGCGCCTTGGGCAAGGTCTCGGGGATGTTGTACCAACGGGTCCAGGACGGCCAAGTGGTGTACAGCACCCGCAATCTGCCCGGTTCCACGCCGATGTTTGGGTTCGTGGTCCACACGCCGAAGGCGTCCCCTGCACACGAGGGACTCGGCACCGTGGGCAAACCCCGGCTGGATCGCTACGCCGTCGAGTTCCGCGCGGCAGCCAAGGCCTACCGGTTGGACGAGGCTTGGCTGCGGGCGATCGCCCATGCCGAAAGCGGGTATGACCCACGGGCCATTTCACCGAAGGGGGCGCAGGGCCTCATGCAACTGATGCCCGCCGTCGCGCGCGAGTTGGGCGTACGCGATCCGTTTGCGGCGTCGGATTCCATCCGCGCCGGCGCCCGCCACCTGCGGCGATTGCTCCAGCGCTATGGCGGCGACTACACCCGCGCCGCGGCCGCGTACAACGCGGGCATGGGCGCGGTGGCCCGGTACGGCGGCGTGCCGCCCTACCGGGAGACTCAGGCGTACGTGGAAAAAGTCGCCCGGCTGCACACCCGGTACCGGGCGGCTTTGGGCCAACTGCCCGTCGATGCGCTCAACGAGCGGTAGGTCCGCAGGCGTCAGAAGCTGCCCGCGGGCACGCGCACCTGGCCTTCCATCAGCACGCGTGCGCTGCGGCTCATCACCGCCTTGGTGACGGTCCACTGGCCATCCACCTGCTGCACATCCGCACCCACGCGCATCGTGCCCGACGGATGGCCAAAGCTGACCACGTTGGGGGTGCCACCGCCGGTGGCCGCGTTGACCAGCGTGCCCGGTACGGCGGCAGCGGTGGCGATGGCCACCGAGGCGGTGCCCATCATGGCGTGGTGCAGCTTGCCCATCGACAGCGCGCGCACGCGCAGGTCGATGTCGCCCCCGCGCACCTGCTTGCCGCTGGACGCGGCGTAATCCGCGGCAGGCGCGACGAAGGCCACCTTGGGCGTGTGCTGGCGCTTGGCGGCCTCCGAAACGTCCTTGATCAGGCCCATGCGCACCGCGGCGTGCGAGCGGATGGCTTCGAACATCGCGAGCGCCTTGGCGTCGCCGTTGATGCCCTCCTGCAGCTCGCTGCCGGTGTAGCCGATGTCAGCCGCATCGACGAACACGGTGGGAATGCCGGCGTTGATCATCGTCGCCTTGAGCGTGCCGACGCCCGGCACCTCCAGGTCATCGACGAGGTGGCCGGTCGGGAACATCGCGCCGCCGCCGTCGCCTTCGCCCTCGTCGGCGGGGTCGATGAACTCCAGCACGATCTCGGCCGCGGGGAAGGTCACGCCGTCCAGCTCGAAGTCGCCGATCTCCTGAACCTGGCCGTCGGCCATCGGCACGTGCGCGACGATGGTCTTGCCGATGTTGGCCTGCCAGATGCGCACGGTGCAGATACCGTCACGCGGCACCTTTGCGGGGTCGATCAGGCCGTTGGCGATCGCGAACGGACCCACCGCGGACGAGAGGTTGCCGCAGTTCCCGCTCCAATCGACGAAGGCGGTGTCGATCGACACCTGGCCATACAGGTAGTCGACATCGTGGTCCGGCACCGTGGCCTTGGAGATGATCACGCACTTGCTGGTGCTGGACGTCGCGCCGCCCATGCCGTCGGTGTGCTTGGCGTACGGGTCGGGCGAGCCGATCACGCGCATCAGCAGTGCGTCGCGCGCGGCCCCGGGCACCTGTGCCGCTTCCGGCAAATCCTGCAGGCGGAAGAACACGCCCTTGGACGTGCCGCCGCGCATGTAGGTGGCGGGGATGCGGAGCTGGGGTGCGTAGGCCATGCGGGAGGATTCCTGGAGCGGCCCCGCGCTTGCGTGGGGCGGTGACAAGGTTGATGGGACGGAATGGCCCGGCAAGTTCCGGCCGCCGTGAAC
>CBFGOS010000069.1:0-9150 GCA_965650425.1 uncultured Lysobacter sp.
GGCGTGGACGCGAATTTCCATCCCAACTGGTTTGCGCGCGCCGACGTTCGTTACCTGCAAGGTGGTTCGGACGTGAAGGTCGACGGCGTGGATGCCGGTGAGGCCAAGCTCAACCCGGTGGTGGTGGGCGTCGGCATCGGCACGCGCTTCTGATCAAGCACCCGTTGTAACGGCAACGGGCCCTCAACGGGCCCGTTGCCGCGCTCGCTTCAGGCCGGCGTGATCGCGCGTACGCGCTCCCTGTGCAACAGGTACAGGCCGCTGGCAATGATGATGGCGGCACCCAACCACGTGGCCCGGTCGGGCAACACACCCCACAGCGTGGCGTCCAGGATGACGCCCCACAGCAGCGCGGTGTATTCCAGCGGTGCGATCAGCGACGCCTCGCCCAGGCGGAAGGCCTCGGTGATGGCGTACTGCCCCAAGGCGCCGGCGACACCAATGCCCGCGATGAGCCACAGGTCCGTGCCACGCAACGGCACCCACTCGGGCCACGCCATCACGCCGGCACCCAACGCCATCAGGCCGAGCAGCCACACCATCATGGCCTGCGTGCTGTCGGTGCGTGCGAGCACGCGCACGGTGATGGCACTGATCGCATACCCCAGCGCCGCCACCAGGACGGCCATGCCCGCGAGGCTGAGCACGCCTTCTCCGGTGGGGCGCAGCACCACCAGCACGCCCGCCAAGCCGATGCCGATGGCCACCCAGCGCCGAGGCCCCACGTGTTCACCCAGGAACGGCACCGACAGCGCGGTGATCAACAGGGGTGCGACGAAAAAAATCGAATACGCGGTCGACAGCGGCATGTACCGCAATGCATAGGCAAACGCCGCCATCATCGCGATGCCCAAGGCGCCGCGCAGCAAGTGCAATGACCAGCGCACGCGCAGCAATGGCCTCAGGCCGGCGGTCGACAATGCCCAGGCCAACACCAGGGGAAACGAAGCCGCGCCGCGCAGCGCGGCCACCTGAAAAGGCGGGTAGTGCGCTGCCAGGCCCTTCAACCCGGCATCCATCAAAGAAAACAATGCGACCGCCAGCAGCATGGCCAGCACTGCACGGGATCGATGCCGTTCGGGCAGGGTCATGCGGCCACCATGCGGGCAGCGGTGCCTGCAACCGCGGGCAGCAGGATGTAACCCGGACGGGGCATGTTGGGGTCCTCAAGTAGCCGAGTGCGGATTATCGGCGCTTTGCGGAGCGCCTGTGCGGCCGGCGTCTTGCGTTGACCCAATTAGCGCCGGCTTTCCCGATGCGCCGCAGGAGTCCGCCCATGGTCTGGTGCCGCGTATTGGCCATTGCAGGATTGGCGGCGTGTGTGTCCGGCTGCGCGCAGGGGCGCGACGCTCCGCGCGCGCGTATCGGGAGCCAGGAGCCTCCGCTGGCGCCAGTACCCACACGGGGGCCGGACGACGGGCTGCCGTTTGCGTCGCCGCGAAACCATGCGCCGACGCCGCCAGACGACGCGCGGGCCGCCCCCGCCCATGACGCCGCGCACCCGCAAGGCGGGGCACGGGCGGCGCAGTAGTCGCCCCATGGGGGCCCGGAACCGGCGGCAGCCAGCAGGCCGCCGCCGTCATTGCACGCCGATCAGAATCCGGTGGTCAGGCTCAGGCCAACGCCCCAGTCGGGACTGCCGTCGCTGAGTCCCTTGACGGCATAGAGCTGCAGCTTGCCGCGCGCTCCGGTCGGGAAGGCGACGAAGCCCGTCAACTCGCTGCGATCATCGGCCCCGTTGCTGGCGGCCTCGCGCCAGTCGTACATCGCACCGAGATTGGCCGATCCGGCCTTCCAGGCAGCGCCGAGATTGGCGTTCAACACGCTGTCGACGTCGATGTAATCCGAATCACCAAGAAGGGTGTAACCCGCGCCGCCGAACAGCAGCGTCCCGTTGAAGTCGCGGTACAGGTCCACCGCCACCCCGTAGTCGTTGGCTCCGGTGCCCAGGCCCTTGTCCTCGTCGGCCGTGGCCACCTTGACGTTGGCGCTGAGATCCACGCCCAGTGGACCACCGGTTTCCAAGGCATAGCTGGCGGCCAGGCGGAGGTCGCCGATGCCGCTGGCGGTGCCCGAGGTTGGCTGTTGCGGGTCGAGAATGCCGCCGCGACGACCGCGACCGATGGGGTTGGTGTTCGCCACAGAACCCAGACCCGGGACGATGTTCGGGTCGCCGTCCACGCGCATCCAAGGCAGGCTGGCCTTCCAGGTCCAGTTGCCCGCGGTGTACTTGGCCGTGACCGGCACGGAAAAAATGGTCGTGGTGGTGTCGGTGCCGTACTCACCGCTGCTGTAGTCGGCGCCAATGCCGAGGTTGAGACCGTCCTCGGCTTGGGCGGCACCGGCGGCAATGCAGAGCGCCAGCAGGAAAGCGGAACGCTTCATTGAAACTCCAGTTCTTGGTTCAAGAAAAGCGGGCGCCAGAACTGGCGCCCGCCTTGTCGTCATCCCGTTACGCTTACGGACGGCCGCCGCGCTCGGGCTTCTGCGGACGCTCGGGACGCTCGGGGCGTTCAGGGCGCTGCGCGCGCTCCGGACGCACGGGGCGCTCGACCTTCGCGACGCGCTCGGCACGCTCGACCTTGGCCTGCGCGGCACGGTCGCCACCGGCGACGGCCTTGTCGCTGCGCTGGCCCGCGCCCATCACCGAACCGAGATTGAAACCCAGTTCCTTGGCGATCTTGCCCCAGCCCATGCCATCGGCGCGCATGGCCAGCACACCACCGGTCGTGCTCGTGGTGGTCGTCCCATCGGCGTTGGTCGCGGTGGTGGTCACGCCGGTGAGCGCCGACTGCAGGTCGGTGTACTCGCCGGACGCGAGCAGGCGCTCGGCCATGGCAAGCGTGATGTTGACCTCACCGTAGCCCATCGGGCCGTTCGGATTGACGATGGCGCGCTCGACGGTGGAAGTCGTGGTCGTCGTCGTGCCGTCGGGGTTGGTCGTGGTGGTGGTCACCTGCTCGCTGACGGTGAAATCACCGCCAGTGCGCAGCGCGTTGATGGTGGCGTCCGCGAGGGCTTCATCCGCAAACAATCCGCTGGCCACGTAACGATCGGCGATGCGGCTGGCGGGCATCGTCGCGCTCGCAATGACCTCTGGGTCACTGCCGGCATCCTGGGCGAAGACCGGACTGAGGGCGGACGTGGCCGCCAACAGCGCGGCGGACAACAGCAGCTTCTTGGGTTTTGCATTCATTGCAGCGTTCCTTGTATTCCTGCACATCGGAAAGGGAGCCGTCGGGGGATTACGGCGGTGCCGATCCTATGCCTGCATACGTGAAGCAGAATCCACATCCCGTCGCGCATTAAGCAATCGTTGCGATGAACAGCCATGGGCCGTGACGGGCGCCACACTTCAGCCAGATGAACAGCACAGGCGACGGCGAGGCGCACGTTCGGTTAACCTGCCCACCCCGTCACGTTTTGCGACCGCCATGCCTTCGTTCGACATCGTTTCCGAAGTGGACTCCCACGAACTGACCAACGCCGTTGACCAGGCCAACCGTGAGCTCGGCAACCGGTTCGACTTCAAGGGCGTGGACGCCAAGTTCGTGCTGGAAGACAAGCTGATCACCCAGTCGGCACCCAGCGACTTCCAGCTCAAGCAGATGGACGACATCCTGCGCGCGCGCCTGATCGCGCGCGGCATCGATGCGCGCTGCCTGGAGTTTGGCGACATCGAGACCAACCTGGCCGGTGCGCGGCAGAAGATCACCGTGAAGCAGGGCATAGAGCGCGACCTGGCGAAGAAGCTGCAGGCCGAGCTCAAGGACGCCAAGCTGAAGGTGGAAAGCCAGATCAACGGCGACAAGCTGCGGGTCACCGGCAAGAAGCGCGATGACCTGCAGGCCGCGATCGCGCTGCTGCGCGGCAAGGAATTCGAGCGCCCGCTGCAGTTCGAGAACTTCCGCGATTGACCGAAGAAAACGCGCACTCGCCGCGCCGCGCGCCCGCTGCGGGACCTTGCATGGCCCATGACACCCACGATGTACCCGGCCTGGATCCGATCGCCGAGACCCGGCGCTGGCTGGAGCGCGCGGTCATCGGACTGAACCTGTGCCCGTTCGCGAAGGCGGTGCACGTGAAGGAGCAGGTGCGGTTCGTGCTGAGCGAGGCCACGTCCCGCGAGGGGCTGCGCGCGCAGCTGGATGAAGAACTCGCGTTGCTGCGCGACACCGATCCGGACTTGGTCGACACAACCCTGATCGTGCACCCTCGGGCGCTCACGGACTTCCTCGACTTCAACGACTTCCTTGATGAAGCCGACGCGGCCGTCGCGGCGCTGGACCTGGAGGGCGTGCTGCAGGTGGCGAGCTTCCACCCGGAGTATCGCTTTGCGGGCACCGCGGACGACGACATCGGCAATTTCACCAACCGCTCGCCCTACCCCACCCTGCACCTGCTGCGCGAGGCGAGCATCGACCGTGCGGTGGCCGCGTTCCCAGACCCTGACGTGATCGTGGAGCGCAATCTGCGCACGCTTGAGGCTTTGGGGCTCGCGGGTTGGCGGAAGCTGTTCTCGGACTGAGCCCGCAGCGGGGACGATTCGGGGATTGGCCGGTGGGGCCTTGGCCTCATTCGCCTGTGGCGAACAACGATTGCAGATCGCTGGCATCCAGCGTGCGCCACTGCCCCGATGGCAGGTCGCCCAGCGCCAGGCCGCCGATGCGGCTGCGGTGCAAGGCCTCGACGTGGTTGCCCACCGCCGCGAACATCCGCCGCACCTGGTGGTAGCGACCCTCTGTCAGAGTCAGCCGTGCCTGGCGCGGACCGAGCACCTCCAGCGTGGCCGGCTTGAGCGGCGTGGTCTCCGACTCCAGCATCAGCGTGCCGCTGGCGAACACCGCGCCCTCGTCACCGCGCAGGTCATTCGCCAGCGTGGCCTCGTACACCTTGGGCAGGTGCGCCTTGGGCGAGACGATGCGGTGCAGCAGCTGGCCATCGTCGGTCATCAGCAGCAGGCCGCTGGTGTCGCGGTCAAGGCGTCCCACGCTGGAAAGCAGTGGCGAACGATGGCGGAAGCGCGGTGGCAGCAGGTCGTAGATCAACCGACCCAGGTCCTTGGTGGAGCAGGTATAGCCCACCGGCTTGTTGAGCATGAGCGCGAAGCCAGCCGGCGGATCCAGCGGCCGGCCGTCGATGCGGATCGCGTCGTGAGCCACCTTGTCGTCGGCGTACAGCACTTCGCCATCGGGATCGGTGATGCGCCCTTCGCGGAACATCAGGGTGACGTCCTTGCGGCTGCCATAGCCGAGGTTGGCGATCAGCTTGACCAGTTTCATGCGGTTTCCTCAGCGTGCGCGGACGGCTTCAACGACCTTGAAGCCATCGCGCGTGGCCACGGTGCGCACCTGGCTGAAGTGTTCCTGCAACACCGCCTCGTAGGGCAGATGCCGGTTGGCCACCAGCCACAGGCGTCCGCCCGGTCGCAGGGCGTTGGCGGCGGCGGCAATGAAGCGGCGGCCGATGTCGGGCCGGTCCGCGCGGCCCTGACCGTGGAAGGGGGGATTGGTGACGACCACGTCGTACTGCGCGGGCAACCCGGTGGTGACGTCATGCCAGTGGAAGCCGAGTTCAACGCGACCGGCGTGCGGGAGCAGGTTGCGCCGGGCCAACTCGAGTGCACGGGCTTCGGCCTCGTACAGGTCGAGCGCGGTGATGGCGGAGCAACGATGCAGCAACTCGAGGCCGAGGTAGCCGATGCCCGCTCCAAGATCGGCCGCGCGACCTGAAAGGTCGGCCGGCAGGCATTCGGCGAGCAACGCGGACGCGGCGTCGATGCGGTCCCAGGCAAAGACGCCGGGACGGCTGAGCAGGCGGCCGTCAGCGATGGGCCGGATGCGATCGAGCTGCCGCCACTCACGGACCAGTTCAGCGGCCAAGGGGACTGATGGCGTGGCCGGCGCCGCTGGATCGGGCGACGGCACGTGCAACGGGCCGGTCCAGAACACGCGGCACTTGTTCTTCGTCAGCGTGCTCACCGACCCGGCGATCCGCCGCAGGTCATCTTCGGCGGACTTCGCGCCCTCGTTGTTGGCGACGCAGGCCAGCACCCGACCGCCGGGAGCGCAAGCGGCCACTGCGCGCGCCATCAACGCGCGCGACTCGTCGCGCTGGCGGGGCGGTAGCAACAGCACTAGCGGATATCGGATTGAGGACGCATGCTCCACCCCGTTGCCGCCCGCCACGCCGGCATCTTCCAGCGCGCCGTCATTGCACACGATCAGGCCCGAGCGCTGCAGCGCGTCCGCCTCCGGCTTGAATGTCTGCTCGCAGACCAGGTCTGCGGTCGGCTGGCGGTGCAACGGCCACCCGTCGCGTGCACGCAGGAACAACACCTTGTCCTCCGGCCAGGCCAGGCGGCCTTCGGAAAACGGCAGGAACAGGGTTTCGAGCGCGGGATCGGCGTCAGCGGCCATGGCGCGGGCAGGCGGAATGCATCCGCGCATTCTACCTGCCGCACCCGTCACGGCCGTGCCGGATCGCCCACCGCCCGCCACCGCGGCGCTAGTGGTCCAGTTCGCGCAGCGTCACCGACGGCGGCGCGTCCAGTACGCGGCGGGTGGCGAACAGACCCGCAAGCAGCGCGGCGAGCAGCCCCACGCCACCGCCCACCGCGGCCAGGCGCCAGTCCGCCTGCCACGGCAAGTCGAAGACGCGGGTAGCGACCACCCCGGACAACACTGACGCCGCAATCGCCGCGACGAGGCCGGCCAGGAGGCCAATGGCGGCGAACTCGGACGCCTGCGCAAGCCGCAACTGGCGGCGGCTGCCGCCCAGCACGCGCATCACCCCACCTTCGAGCAGGCGCTCGTCCTGGCTGGCGCTGACCGCCGCCATCAACACCAGCAGGCCAGCGGCGAGCGAGAAATAGAACACCACCTCGACCACCGTCGACACCTGGTCGGCGGTGCTGCGCACCTGGTCTAGCACCGCGTCGATGTCGATTACGCTCACGTTGGGGAAGGCGCGCACCAGTTCGGCGGTGAAACGGCTGGTGCCCTTGGGCACGTGCACGGCGGTGATGTGGCTGGCGGGGTACCCGTCGAGCGCGCCCGGCGACATGACGACGAAGAAGTTGGGGCGGAAACTTTCCCAGTCGACGCGGCGCAGGCTGGTGATGGTGGCCTCGAAGGGCTGGCCGGCGATGTCGAAGGCAATGCGGTCGCCGAGTTTCCATCCCAGGCGCTCCGCAAACTCCTCCTCCACGGACGCCTCGGGCACCGCAGGCGTGCGGCCCGCCCAGAAGGTGCCCGCGGTGATCTGGTTGTCGTCGCGCAGTGCGTCGGCCACCGACAGGTTGAACTCGCGCTCGGCCAGCCGCTGGGCACGCTGGCCCCGCGTGGCGTAGTCATCACCCGTGACCGCAGCGCCGTTGTGGGCCACCAGGCGGCCCCGGACCATCGGGTACAGCGTGGGCGGGGCCAGGCCCTGGCCAGCGATGAACGTGCGCACGGCATCGACCTGGTCGTCCTGCACGTTGATGATGAACCGGTTGGGCGCATCGGCTTGCAGCGACAGCTGCCAGCGGTCGAGCAGGTCGGTACGGACGAAGGTGAGCAGCAACAGAGCCATCAGGCCAAGCCCCAGCGCCGACACCTGCGCGACGCTGGTGCCGGCGCGCCGGCTGACGTTGGCGAGGCCGTAACGCAGGCTGCCGCGGAGCCTGCGGCGCACGCGACGCACCGCGACCACCATGCCCCAGGCCAGCAGCGCGAGTACGGCCAACGTGGCGGCGATGCCGCCGAGCATGGCCAGCGCCAACGTCGGCGACCCGGCCTTCCACCACAGCAGGCCCGCGAGCCCGGCAAAGGCAAGCACGCCTACGGCCCATGCGCTGGGCTCGGTCGCGTCCAGGTCGCGGCGCAGCACGCGCAAGGCCGGCACGCGGCGCAACGCCAGCACCGGCGGCGCACCGAAGGCGAGCAGCACCACCAGCCCCACCCCATAGCCCTGCAGTGCCGGCAACCAGCCGGCCGCGGGAATCGACAGCGACAGGGCCTGCGCCAGCCACTGCCCCACCAGCCACTGCAGGCCGAAGGCCAGCGCGACGCCCACCGTGCATGCCACCAACCCCAGCAGCAGCAGTTCGCCGACGTGCACGCCCACCAGCGTGCGCTGGCTGGCGCCCAGACAACGCATCACCGCGCTGCCGGACAGGTGGCGCTCGCTGTGGCGACGCGCGGCCATGGCCACCGCCACCGCAGCCAGGACTACCGATACCAGCGCGGCGAGGCCCAGGAAACGGCCGGCGCGATCCAATGCGGAACGGATCTCCGGCCGGGCGTCCTGGACGGTTTCCAGGCGCTGGCCGCGTCCGAGCGCGGGCCGCACCTGGCGCACGAAGCGTTCGACCGCGGTCGCCTCGCCCGCCACCACCACGCGGTAGCGCAGGCGACTGCCTTCCTGCACCAACCCGGTGCCGGGCAGGTCCTGCAGATTGACGAAGACCTTGGGCGCGACGTCGAAATAGTCCAGCGCCGCATCGGGCTCCTGGGCGACCAGCGCCACCAGCTTGAGCGAGGACTCGCCGATGAGCAGCGTGTCGCCCAGGCGCGCGCCCAACCGGTCCGCACCCGCGCGACTCATCCACGCGGTGCCGCTCATGGGAATGGCTGGGGCGTCATGTTCGGCAGGCCGCGCGGCCGTGGTGACGCGGAAGCTGCCGCGCAGCGGGTAGCCCTCGCCCAGCGCGCGCAGGTCACCCAGTTGCAGGCGCTCGCCCTCTGCACCGGCAACGCGGATCATGGTGTTGAGCTCACGCGTTTCCGTGTGGCGTAGCCCCGGCGCGGCCAGCGCGCGGCGTACCCGGCCGTCGATGGGCTCGTCGGCGCGCACGACCGCGTCGCCGCCAAGCAGGCGATTGGCCTCGATGGCGAGCGCGCGTTCGGCCCGGTCGGTGACGAAACCCACCGAGGTGACCGCCACCACCGCCAGCACCAACGCGGCGAACAGGATGCGCACGTCGCCCGCCGCGACGTCGCGGCGCAATTGGCGCCAAGCCAGGCTCAGGACCTTCATCATCGGTCAGCCCTGCACCAGGCGCCCGGAATCCAACCGCAGCTGGTGGCCGCAGCGTGTCGCGAGGTGGTCGTCGTGGGTCACCAGCACCAGGGTGGTGCCGGCTTCTGCATTGAGCGCGAACAACAG
>CBFGOS010000070.1:0-9029 GCA_965650425.1 uncultured Lysobacter sp.
ATCGTGAAGGACGAGGCAACGTTGGCGCGCGAGGTAGCCGTCACGCGTCCCCCCGTCGCGCATATGGCACTGCGATCGGCGCGCCGGTCGCGGCGTCGTCGACGCGCAGGATGCCGATGCGCTTGCGCAGCTCGTTGGCGTCGTCGATGCCGGCCGGGCACTCCGCGGCTGGCACGAACGCGCAGCCGGGCGCGTCGTCGTCGTCGTAGGTGTCGAGGCGGCCGCGGCGATAGCCGTTGATGCCGTTGCCATTGCCGGTTTCCGGCGCCTCGAGCCCTTTGCCGTGGCCGATGCGCGCGGGCTTCAGGGCGTCCAGCGCGGCGATCACGACGTCGCCGAGCTGGCCGATCAGCTTGCGGTAGACGTCGTGCTGGTAGGCGTCCATCGCCAGCCAGAAGTAGCGCGTGGAATGGTTCGCCAGCGCGCCGGGGCCGTCGTGCGAGTGCGTCGCCGACATGATCAGGCCATCGCCCAGGTCGATGCCGCGGCGCGCCTTCACGTCGGCCTTCACGTCCTGCACGACCTCGTCGAGCATGCCGATCATGTCGGTCTTGACCATGACGACGTAGTCGTGGCCGTCGTACAGCGCGACGGCCTTGGCGATCAGCGAGTCGTAGTAGCCGCGGCTCGGCGGCGAGGCGGTCGCGTACGGCGAGTGCGCGGTGCGCGCCTCGTCCCGCACGTCCTGCAACACCTGGAGCAGCTTCTCGAGATTCGCTTCGGCGTCTCCCTGGGACCCGGCATAGCGCGCCGAGTAGAGGCCGGGCGCACCGCCCAAGGCGTCCACGCACAGCCCCGAATCGTCCGCCAGCGCCGGCAGGCCGGTGATCCGGGCGGCATGCCGGGCCTTGATCAGCGCGTTCTCCACGAACGTCAGGCCCGTTTCGGGCACGTCATCCACGCCCAGGCTGCCTTGCGTCACCAGCGTGTACCCGTCGCCCCCGAGGATCGCGTTCAACTCGGCAAGCTTGCCGGCATTGCCGGACGCGAGGACCAGTTGCATGGGGCCGTCAGCCGGCCAAGGCCTGGCGCTGCATTTCGACCAGTCGGGCGATGCCCACTTCCGCCAGCCCGGTCATCGCGTGCAGCTCGTCGCGCCGGAAGGCGTGGCCTTCGGCGGTGCCCTGCACCTCGATGAAGCCGCCACCGTCGTTCATCACCACGTTCATGTCGGTGTCGCAGTCGCTGTCCTCGGCGTAATCGAGGTCGAGCACCGGAACGCCGCGGTAGACCCCCACCGACACCGCCGCCACCGCCCCGAACACCGGGTCGCGGCTGATGTCCTTGCGCGCCATCAGCCAGCGCACCGCGTCCACCAACGCCACGTAGGCGCCGGTGATGGCCGCGGTGCGGGTGCCGCCGTCGGCCTGCAGCACGTCGCAGTCCAGGGTGATGGTGCGCTCGCCCAGCAACTTGCGGTCCACGCAGGCGCGCAGCGAGCGGCCGATCAGGCGCTGGATCTCCAGCGTGCGCCCGCCCTGCTTGCCGCGCGCGGCCTCGCGGTCGCTGCGGGTGTTGGTGGCGCGCGGCAACATGCCGTACTCCGCGGTGACCCAGCCTTCGCCCTTGCCGCGCAGGAACGCCGGCACCTTGTTGTCCACGCTGGCCGTGCACAGCACGCGGGTATCGCCGAAGCAGACCAGTACCGAGCCCTCGGCATGGCGGGTGTAACCGCGCTCGATGCGGACCTCGCGCAACTGGTCGGGGGCGCGGCCGCTGGGCCGGGTGACGCCTTGCGGCAGGGAGCTGGTCATCGGCGCGATTACCGGGATTGGGGCCGGCGAGTTTACCATTCGCCCCTCGCCGGCCCGGTTCCGGACAGGACACCCGCATGATCCGCAGCATGACCGCCTTCGCCAGCGGCGAACGCGACACCGAATGGGGCACGCTCTCGTGCGAACTGCGCTCGGTCAACCACCGCTTCCTCGAGGTGGGCGTGCGCCTGCACGACGAGTTGCGCGCGATGGAGCCCGCATTGCGTGAGCGCATTGCCGCCCGCGTGGCGCGCGGCAAGCTGGACCTGACGCTTCGACTGCGCGCGCCGGAAGGCGAGGGCGAGCTGCAGGTCAACCCAACCCGCGTCCGCGAGCTGTCCGACCTCGCCGTGGACCTGTCGGCGCGCTTTCCGGCGCTGAAGACGGATTTCACGCAACTGCTGCAGTTTCCTGGCGTGCTGCAGGCCAAGGCCACCGATCCTGCGGCGCTTCAGGCCGAGGCGCTGTCGCTGCTGGACGCGGTGCTGGACGAGTTCATCGCGTCGCGCGAACGCGAGGGAGGCAAGCTGGCTGCCGTGATCACCGAGCGCGTGGACGGCATCGCCGCCATCGCCGGCGATGTGCGCGGGATGATGCCCGCCATCCGCGCCGGCCAGCGCGCGAAGCTGGAGGCCCGACTGTCCGAGCTGGCCCAGCCTGCCGACCCCGGTCGGCTGGAGCAGGAGCTGGTGATGTGGCTGCAAAAGCTCGATGTGGAAGAGGAGCTCGATCGCCTCAATGCCCACGTGGGCGAGGCGCGCCGCGTCCTCAAGCTCAAGGAGGCAGTCGGCCGCCGGCTCGACTTCCTGCTGCAGGAATTCAACCGCGAGGCGAACACCCTGGGCTCCAAGTCGGTGGATGCCCGCACCTCGGCCGCGGCCGTCGAACTCAAGGTCCTGATCGACCAGGTCCGCGAACAGATCCAGAACATCGAATGACCATGCGAGGCACCCTGTTCATCGTCGCGGCGCCCTCCGGCGCGGGCAAGTCGAGCATCGTCAATGCGGTGCTGGCGCGCGACCCCAACATCGCCCTGTCGATCTCCTTCACGTCGCGCAAGCCGCGGCCGGGCGAGCGGCACGCCGAGCATTACCACTTTGTCAGCGCCGAGGAGTTCGAAGGGATGGTCGCCGCGGGCGACTTCTTCGAACACGCGCTGGTCCACGGCGACTGGAAGGGCACGGCGCGTCAGTCGGTGGAGCCGCAGCTGAATGCCGGCCGGGATGTGCTGCTGGAGATTGATTGGCAGGGGGCGCGGCAAGTACGCGACAAGGTGCCCGGCGCGGTCAGCGTATTCATCCTGCCGCCCTCGCGCGAGGCGCTGGAGCAGCGCATGCGCAATCGCGGCCAGGACTCCGAAGAAGTGATCCAGCAGCGGCTGGCCGCCGCACGCGAGGAGATGTCGCACTACGGCGAATTCGACTATGTGATCGTCAACGAGCATTTTGCGGTGGCGGTGGACGAGATGTGCTCGGTGTTCACCGCTTGTCGCCTGCGCCGCGAGCAGCAGGTGGCGCGTCACGGCCGGCTGATCACGGCGCTGTTGGCGGATTGAGGGGCCCCGTGGGGGCGCCCGCCGCGGGCGTGACGGCCCAGCGGACCGATCCGCGTGAAGGCGGCTGTCAACGGCGGGTGGCCGGTCGGGCGCGGCTGAGTGGCAGAATTCGCTTGGGAAACAATGGGTTGTGCTGACGGCTCGCCGCCCCGTATAATCGCCGGTCCCACCGAGTCTGTATGGACGGCCCTCGGCCGCCAGGAGCCCCATGGCCCGCATCACCGTTGAAGATTGCCTGGAAGTGGTCAACAACCGCTTCGAACTCGTCATGATGGCCGCCAAGCGCGCCCGCCAGCTGGCCAACGGCGTTGAGCCGCAGCTGGACAACAGCGAGGCCAATGACAAGCCGACCGTCCTGGCCCTGCGTGAAATCGCCGCCCGCCGCATTGACCCGGAGTACATCGACGCGGTCGAGAAGGCCGAGCGCGAGCGCAAGGAGCGTGAGGCGCTGGAGTGGGCTGCCGCCGAGGTCGTGGCCGACGACGACATGTCCAAGGGCGACGACTGAGTCACCCGTCACGCGCCCCGGTGCGTGTGTCAGATGACAGCGGCCCCGCCTGTGCGGGGCCGTGTCGTTTTTGTCGTTCAGGCGTGCGTTGCCGCGTGGCGCCCGCGCGCGTAGATTGCCTATATGACTCCTCGTGAGACCGCCCTGCGTCCAGCACCGATGCCCGCGTCCGATGACGCCGGCGTGCCGGGCTACGTGCGTGATCTGGAGCGGGTGGCGACGTACCTGCCGCCGGACCAGTTGCGGTTGCTCCGGCGTGCCTGGGAAGTGGGTGCGCAAGCGCACGCAGGGCAGACGCGCAAATCGGGTGAGCCCTACATTACCCATCCGGTGGCCGTGGCCCAGGTGCTGGCCGAGCAGGGGCTGGACGTCGAAACCCTGGTGGCGGCGATCCTGCACGACACGATCGAAGACACGCCCCTGACCTACGACGGCCTGGTCGTGGAGTTCGGCGAGACCGTGGCCGAACTGGTGGACGGCGTCACCAAGCTGGACAAGCTGCAGTTCCGTGATCGGCAGGAGGCAGCCGCCGAGAGTTTCCGGAAAATGCTGTTGGCGATGGCCCGTGACCTGCGCGTCATCCTCATCAAACTGGCCGACCGGCTGCACAACATGCGCACGCTCGGCGCGCAAAGCACCGAGGCCCGGCAGCGCATCGCCCGCGAAACGCTGGAGATCTACGCGCCCATCGCCCAGCGACTGGGCATGAACCTGATCAAGGCCGAGCTGCAGGACCTGGGTTTCCGCGCGCTGCACCCGTGGCGACATGCGGTGATCGAGAAGCGCATCCGTACCCAGCCGGTGGTACGCCGCGAGGCGCTGATCCAGATCGAGGCGTCCCTCGCGCAGCGGCTTGCCAAGGAGAAGCTGACCAACCGGTTGGTCAGCCGGGTGAAGTCACCCTGGAGCATCTACAGCAAGATGCGCGCCGAGCATAAGAACTTCGCCCAGGTGATGGACGTGTTCGGCTTCCGCGTCGTGCTGCGCAGCGTGGCCGACTGCTACCACGCGCTGGGCGTGGTGCACGCCGCCTACAAGCCGCTGGACGCCCGCTTCCGCGATTTCATCGCCATTCCCAAGGCCAACGGCTACCAGTCGTTGCACACGGTGCTGTTCGGTCCCTACGGCTCGCCCATCGAGGTGCAGATACGTACCGAGGAAATGGACCTGATCGCCGAGCGCGGCATCGCAGCCCACTGGTCGTACAAGCACGGTGGCGAGGGTTCGACCAGTGCGCAGAACCGGGCGCAGGACTGGATCACCGGGCTGGTGGAGGCGCAGCACGCCACTGGCTCTTCTCTGGAGTTCCTCGAGAACGTCAAGGTCGATCTCTTCCCGGACGAGGTGTACCTGTTCACGCCCAAGGGCGACATTCTGGCCCTGCCACGCAACTCCACCGCGCTCGACTTCGCCTATGCGGTGCATACCGACGTGGGCAATCGCGCCGTGGCCGCGCGCGTGGACGGCAAGCTGGTGCCGCTGCGCAGCAAGCTGGCGAGCGGGCAGCGGGTGGAGATCATCACGGCCAAGTCGTCGGCGCCCAAGCCGCAGTGGCTGGAGTTCGTGGTGTCGGGCAAGGCGCGCACGTCGATCCGCCAGCAACTGAAGCAGCTTGAGCACGAGGACGCGGTGCAGTTGGGCCACCGCATGCTCGATCGCGCGCTGGAGGTGCTGCAGACGTCGTTGGAGCGGGTGCCCGCGGTGCGCATGGATGCCTACCTGTCCGAACAGCGCTATGCGCGGCTGGAGGCATTGCTGGCCGACATCGCGCTGGGCAACCGCATGCCGGCGCAAGTGGCGCAGGCCCTGGTACGCACCGCCCCGGAAAAGCTGGAGCGCCGCGAGGGACGCGGGGCGCTGGCGGAAGACCGGATCCTGATCACCGGCCGCGAACGCGGGGTGATCAGCTTCGCCAACTGCTGCCTGCCCGTGCCCGGCGACGAAATCATGGGCTATCACACGGCCGGCAAGGGCATCGTCGTGCACCGCCTCGACTGTCCCAACGTGGTGGAGTATCGAAAGTCACCGGACCGCTGGGTGCCGATCGGATGGGACCGCAAGGTCGAGGGCCATTTCGGCGCCGCGCTCAAGATCGAAGTGGACAATCGGCCGGGCGCCTTGGCGCAGGTCGCCGCGGCCATCGCCGAGGCCGACTCCAACATCGACCGCGTGGAGTACCTGGAGCGCGATTCCAACATGGCCGTGATGCGTTTCGGCGTGGAGGTGCGTGACCGCCGCCACCTGGCCGACGTCATGCGGCGCGTGCGGCGCTTGGGCGTGGTGCTGGGCGTCCAGCGCCTTTGAGACGCCCCCGGCGGGAGGCGCTGGCGTTCCGCTAAACTGCGGCATTGCACGCTGCATCCCGAGGAGCCCCCATGTCACGCCAGATCATCCATACCGACAAGGCGCCTGCCGCCATCGGCCCGTATTCGCAGGCCGTGCGCGCCGGCAACACCGTGTATCTCTCGGGCCAGATCCCGCTCGACCCGGCCACCGGCCTCGTGGTCGAAGGCGGCATCGATGCGCAGGCGCGCCGCGCCTTCGACAACCTGGTGGCCGTCTGCGAGGCCGCCGGTGGCTCGTTGGAGAAGATCGTGCGCCTGGGGCTGTACCTGACCGATCTGGGCGAATTCGCCACGGTCAACGCGGTGATGGGCGAGTACTTCAATGCCCCGTTCCCGGCGCGCTCCACCATCGAGGTGTCGGGCCTGCCTCGTGGGGTGCTGTTCGAGGTCGATGCGGTGATGGTGCTCGACTGAGCCCGTCGCCCGCCGCGCCCAGCACTTCGCGATCCCGTGCGCATGCCGCATGGGGAGGCGCGCTGCGAGCGGGGGCCACCGGTTGATGGCGCGGATGGCGCGCCCGGCGCCCGCCTTGGCTGCGGTCGGCGAAACACCGCTGACCGCCTTGCCCGGTTGCGGGCCCAAGGTCGCCGAGAAACTGGCGACGCGCGGCCTGCTGTCACTGCAGGATCTGTGGCTGCAATTGCCACGGCAGTACGAAGACCGCACCCAACTGACGCCGATCGGCGCATTGCAGCCTGGCGCGGCGGTGCAGGTTGAAGGACAGGTGGAGGCCGTGGACCGCGGCTTCCGCTTCCGACCGATGTTGCGGGTGGCCATTCGCGACGACTCGCGTGGCACCCTGGTGCTCCGCTTCTTCCATTTCCGCGCGGCGCAGGTCGCGCAGTTCCGTCCCGGCGTGCGCGTGCGTTGCTACGGCACGCCACGGCCAGGCCAGCATGGGTTGGAGATCGTGCATCCCAGCTATCGCATCGTGGGCGAGGGCGACGAAGCACTGGGCGAATCGCTGGATCCGGTGTACTCCGCCATCGAGGGTATCGGCCCTGCCACCTTGCGCCGGCTGATCGGGCTGGCACTCGACCGGCTGCCCGCCGCGGAGACCCTGGAGTTGTTGCCCGAGCAACTGCGGGAGGAGCTGCAGTTGCCCACGTTGCGCGAGGCCCTGTTGACGGTGCACCGGCCGCCGCCGGACGCCGACGTGCGCGCCTTGTTGGCCGGCACGCATCCCGCGCAGCGGCGCCTGGCACTCGAAGAACTGCTGGCGCACCACCTGAGCCTCCGCCGTCAGCGCATCGCCCAGCAGGCGCATGCCGCCGTGGTGCTGCGTGACACCGCCCTCGCCGAGCGACTGCGCGGGTCGTTGCCCTTCGCGCTTACGGGGGCACAGCAGCGGGTGTTTGACCAGATCCGCGTCGACCTTGCACGGCCTTCGCCGATGCTGCGACTGGTGCAGGGCGACGTGGGCTCCGGCAAGACCGTGGTGGCCGCATTGGCGGCGATGATGGCCGTGGCCGCGGGACGGCAGGCCGCGCTGATGGCGCCCACCGAGCTGCTCGCAGAGCAACACCTCAACAGCCTTCGGCTTTGGCTGGAGCCGTTGGGCGTGCGCGTTGCGTGGCTGGCCGGCAAGGTCACCGGCCGCGCACGAGCCAAGGCGCTCGAGGCCGTGGCCTCCGGCGAGGCGCAGGTGGTGGTTGGGACGCACGCGCTGATGCAGGAGGGCGTGGCCTTCCGCGACCTCGCGCTGGCCATCGTCGACGAGCAGCACCGATTCGGCGTGCACCAGCGCCTGGCGCTACGCGACAAGGGCGCGGGCGTGCTGGCCGATGGCGAGCGCGATCGCATCGAAGTCGTACCGCACCAGTTGGTGATGACCGCCACTCCGATCCCGCGCACGCTGGCCATGGCCGCCTACGCCGACCTGGATGTGTCCGCCATCGACGAGCTGCCGCCCGGCCGCACCCCGGTGCAGACCGTGGCGCTTGCCGCGGATCGCCGGCCCGAACTCGTCGAGCGCATCCGCAAAGCCTGTGCCGAGGGGCGACAGGCTTACTGGGTGTGCACGCTGATCGACGACAGCGATGAGGTCGTTGCCCAGGCGGCGCAATCGACTTACGAGGAGTTGGGTCGCCAACTGCCGGGTCTGCGCGTGGGCCTGGTGCACGGTCGAATGCGAGCCGCGGACAAACAGGCGACGATGCTGGCGTTCAAGCAGGGCGAGATCGACCTGCTCGTGGCCACCACCGTGATCGAAGTGGGTGTCGACGTGCCCAACGCCTCGTTGATGATCATCGAGAACGCCGAGCGCCTGGGCTTGGCGCAGTTGCACCAGCTGCGGGGCCGGGTGGGACGCGGCAGTGCCGTGTCCAGCTGCGTGCTGCTGTACCAGGCGCCGCTGTCGCAGTTGGCCCGGCAGCGGCTGGAAACCATGCGCGAGACCAATGATGGTTTCGTCATCGCGGAAAAGGACCTGGAGTTGCGTGGCCCCGGAGAAATCCTCGGCACCCGGCAGACCGGACTGGCCGCCTTCCGCGTCGCCGACCTGGCGCGCGACGCCGACCTGCTGCCGCGCGTGCAGCAACTCGGCGAGCGGTTGTTGGCCGAATCGCCTGTCACGGCCGAGCGCATCGTCGCGCGCTGGGTGGGTGGCGCCGCGCGTTACGCCTCTGCCTAGGCTGCGGGCGTCGCGTGATGGTGAAACGCGCATAATCCCGCCATGACCGACAAGATTCCGCTGCTCATCGACACCGACCCCGGCGTGGACGACGCGCTGGCCCTGCTGATGGCCTTCAACGACCCGCGCCACCGCGTGGTCGGACTCACCGTCGCCGCGGGCAACGTGGGGCTGCGGCACACCGTGGCCAATGCGCTGAAGCTGTGCGAGGTCGCGGGCGCCAATGTGCCGGTGT
>CBFGOS010000071.1:0-8927 GCA_965650425.1 uncultured Lysobacter sp.
GAATGCCGCTGTCGCCGCGCTCCAGCTCCTGGCAGATGAGGCCGTAGCTGACGCCGTTGAGGCCGGCACAGCCGTACTTCTCGGGCAGCGAAGAGCCCAGCAGGCCCAGTTCGGCGATCTCGGAGACCAGCTCCTTCGGGAAGCGGCCCTGGTCGAAGGCATCACCGATGATCGGCAGCACCCGCTCGTTGGTGAAACGCGCCACGGTGTCCTGTACGGCACGCTCTTCTTCGGTGAGCAGGGAGCGGATGTCGAACAGGTCAAACGGGTTCAGGGCCATGGACGCACTCGGCAACGGGCAAAGGAAAGTCCCCATTGTACCGGCGCGTGAAGGCCCGGGGCACCCTACCCCTGGCCGAAAAAACGAGACGGGGCCGGATGGTCCGGCCCCGCCTGGACAGCGAACAGAATGTCAGCGCTGTCAGCCGTTGCTACCAGTGCCCGCGGCGGCGGCCGTCTGGGTGACGACCTCCCCGTTGACCACCGGCAGGCGCTCGCTCACCGGGCGTTCGTCCATGCGCACGGTGCGCTCCTGACCCTGGTAGCGGTAGGTGACGTCATAACCGACCACGATGTTCTCGCTACCCAGCGAGATGCGGCTGCCTGGCTTGCTGCTGGTGCGCATGGTGCCGGTCGTGCCGTCCGGGTTGCGGAAGGTCACGTTGTAGCCCACCACCTTGGACGACTGCGAGGTGTCGGTGACGGTGTGGCACTGGCGTTCGGTACGCGTGGTGACCTTGCCGCCCACGTGGTTCCGGTCGACGCGGTTGCCAATGAAGCCACCGGCGACGGCGCCCGCGACCGTGGCGGCCTTGCGGCCATCGCCGCCGCCCACCTGGTTGCCGACGGCAGCGCCGATCAACGCACCTGCGACCGTGCCACCCACGTTACCGTCGCGCTCCGGCGCGCGGTCCTGAACGGCCACGTCGTTGCAGACCTCACGCGGCGTATTGGTGGTGCTGGTCTCGCGGATTGCCTCGGTGCCGAGCACCGTGGCGTACTGAGCCTGCTTGTCGTTGATCGGCTTGACGTTCACCACATCGGCGTACTCGAGGCGACCGGGCTCGATGGCGCTGTCCGCACCCGAATCCATGCCGATCGAGGGCGCCGGCTGGCCGGTGGTGGCCGTCGTGAACTGGGCGTCCTGGGCGGGGTCGGCCTGGAAGCTGTTGTAGGCAGCAACGGCCACGCCACCGACCACCAGCGAAGCAAGCGCAACAGCAAGCATGTTCTTGTTCATGGAGCCTCCTGCGGCGGGATCGTCCCGCATCTGTGTTGGCCGCATTGCAGCACCCCCAACCTGAACAAGTACATAGCCGATGGCGTCAGGCTGTCGCAAATGTGAACGGGGCACGGATCGCGTGATAGCGTGCGCACAAACCCGCCGTCGATGGTGACGCCATGGCCAACCCTCTGCTCCTTCCATTGCTCAGCTGGGCACGGAAGCTGCGTTACCCCACCTTGTTCAAGATAACGGCGACGCTTTTCGCCCTCACCTTGGTTCTGCCCGACGCAGTGCCTTTCATCGACGAGATACTGCTCGGCCTCGGCACGCTGCTGCTGGCCAACTGGAAAAACCGCAAGGCTCCGGCGGGCATGGGCACGGACACATCCCAACGCTGATGCCGCCATGCTGGTCGATAGCCACAGCCATATCGATGCCCCGGAGTTTGATGCCGACCGCGAGGCGGTGATCGCACGGGCTCGCGCCGCAGGGGTGAGGCGGCAAGTAGTGCCCGCGGTGGAAGCATCGGAATGGCCAAAGCTGCGGGAGGTCTGCCGGGCACATGCAGGCCTCTACCCTGCTTATGGCTTGCACCCGATGTACCTGCAGTCGCACAGGCCGCAGCATCTCCACGCATTGCGGGAGTGGATTGAACGTGAGCGTCCCATCGCCGTGGGCGAGTGCGGCCTGGACTACTTCGTCGAGGGGCTGGATCCTCGAGAGCAAGCCACGTACTTCGACCAGCAGTTGCGGCTTGCGCGCGATTTCGACCTGCCCGTCATCGTGCATGCACGTCGCGCCGTTGACCAGGTGATGGCTGCCATCCGGCGTTTCGGCCCACTGCGTGGCGTGGTGCACAGCTTCCCTGGGAGCCGTGACCAGGCCGAACGCTTGTACGCACTGGGGTTTCTGGTCAGCTTGGGCGGCCCGGTGACCTATGAGCGCGCGAACCGGCTGCGAACGCTGGTGGCCACGCTGCCCATTGAAATGCTGATGCTGGAAACGGATTCGCCGGACCAGCCTGACGCAGGCATTCGAGGGCAGCGCAATGAACCGGCCAGGCTGACCCGGATCCTGGACGTGGTGGCTGAACTGAGGGGCGATGCGCCCGAGGCTTTAGCGGCCGCTACGAGTACAAACGCGGAGCGGCTGTTCGGGTTACCGCCCCTGGCGTGAACCGACAGGGCATTGCGCCCCGCCCGCTCAGACCGCCTTGGGTCGCGCCTTCAAAAGTATCTCCAGCGCCCGCCCAACCGCGGCGAACGCAAAGGCACCCGTGATGTGGGTCGCCGCCCCCAGCCCTGCACCGCAATCGAGTTTGAGCGCAGCGTCGCCCGCGACCGCCGGACGAAGGCCGCACACGGTGCCGTCGGCCTGCGGGTACCGCACGTTCTCGAGCGAGTAGATGGCCGATACACCGAAGTAACGGTCGCGGTTCTTGGGGAAATTGAACTCCGCACGCAACTTCTTTCGGATCAGTGCGAGCATCGCGTCATGCTCGGTACGGGAAAGGTCGCGGACGCGCACCAGGGTGGGATCGGTGCGGCCGCCCGCGGCGCCCACGACGATGACCGGCAGCTTTCGCCGGCGGCACCAGGCAATCAGCTCCACCTTGCTCCGGAAGCTGTCACACGCATCGATGACCAGGTCGAAGCCCTGGTCCAGCAGTTCGGCCTGGTTGGCTGCGGTGAGAAAACTCGCTACCGGAGCCACTTCGATGTGTGGATTGATGGCACGGCAGCGTTCGGCCATCGCGTCGACCTTGGCACGCCCGAATTGCCCCGCATGCGCAGGCAATTGTCGGTTCGTGTTCGAGACGCAGATGTCGTCGGCATCGATCAAGGTGAGGTGGCCGAGGCCCGTGCGCGCCAGGGCCTCGACCACCCACGACCCCACGCCCCCCATGCCCACCACGGCCACGCGGCAGTTTGCGAAACGTGCCAGCGCACCGACGCCATAAAGACGGTCTACGCCAGAGAAACGGTCGGTCCAGACGGGATCGAGGGTGGAAATGCTCATGATGCCTATTGTAGCGGGCGCCTGGAACGATGCCTGCGCAGCCCGTGTTATCGTCCGGCGAACTTCGACTCAGGAGAGACGCCGGATGAGCACCCCAGATCCCACGCCCATCACCCCGGCCAAGAGCGGACATGGCTCGCGTTACCTGTTCCTGTTCCTGGTAGGCCTGGTCGTGGGCGTCGTCGCGGCGGTCATGGCGCTCCGCGCCATCAATGCACGCAAGGACCATTTCCCTGACGCGGTGATGCAGGTCCAGCAGTGGCACATGGGGCAACTCAAGGGAAACCTGGAGCAGAACCGCTGCAGCCCGACTGACACGCTGCCGCATGTGCAGTCGCTGCGGACGATGGCCAATGACCTTGAACCGGCGTTCCCGGACTTGCGCGACGATGCGCGCTTTGGCGATGCCGCCAGCAGGATGCGAGCCACGCTGGATGCGGCGCTGGCATCGCCGCCGCTCAATTGTGCTGGCGTCCAAGCGCTGATGAAGGACGTGGGGGGTGGCTGCAAGGCCTGCCATCAGGATTTCCGGGGCTGATCCAGCAATGCATGGCCCAACGCTGAACCGCGGGCGGCCAAACGGTCGGAATTGAGCGGATGTTCACGCTCCGAGGCCTAGCGTTCGGGTGCACGGCATGCGCCGTGACCCATTCACTAAGCGAAGGAGTAGGCGATGAATTCGGTCAGTTTCAGGTTGGTTGGCCTGGCAGCAGTCGCGGCGACCGCGCTTGCCGGGTGTGCAACATCATCCCCCGGCTACGGCAGCAACTACCCTTCGTATGGCGGCAGCACCGCGAACTGCTACGACTGTGGCACGGTCACCCGGATCGAAATGGTTTCCGGAAGCAATGTCCCCAACGCCACTGGGGCGGTCCTGGGCGGTCTGGTGGGCGCTGCGGCCGGTCGTGAGTTGGCCGATGACGAAAGCAAGGGCCGTCGCAATACGGCCACCGTGGCCGGCGCGGTCGCAGGCGCCGTCGCGGGCAACGCGATCCAGAACCGGGTCAGCGGCGGGCGCTACAACGTGTACGTGCGCATGAGCGATGGGCGCACGACGGTGGTGACCCAGAGCGACGTGTCAGGCATTCGGGAAGGAAGCTACGTGCGCGTGTACAACGGACGCGCGTGGGCACGCTGACCCTCGCCATGCCGTTCCGAGCTAACTAGTGCCAAGGGGCGGCATAACGCGCCGAGGGGACCTCCCCCCTACCTCGTCGCGTCGAAGCTGCCGTTCCGGCCCCAGACTTGAAGTTTTTCAGGCGCACCCTGCTGCATTGCAGGGTGCGTCGTCGTGCTCCAGTCGCTATCGTCGGCAGGGTTCGCATCTGCGAACGTCCAAACTTCGGGAGAGACTGGATGAAACTTCGTATCGCACCCCTCGTGGCCGGGACGGCCGTGCTTGCCGGTGCCATTGCCGCGGCAACGGCCGCGTCACCCAATGCCACCAAGAACCCGTTGCGCATCAGCATTGCCGCTGCGACGGGGAGCGCCGCGGATTTCCTGGGCGCGGTGGAAGTCAGCGTGACGAACACCAGCGGCCACACGGTTCGTGTGCCCAGGTGGGAACTGCCGTCGGACTTCATCGAGGCCAAGGTCTTTGAGGTGACGCGCGACGGCCAGCCGGTGCAGTACGAAGGCCCGATGATCAAGCGTCCGCTGCCGCAGGCCGCGGACTTCGCAATCCTGCGCGCTGGCGAGACCCTGAGGGTGGTGGTCGACCTGTCATCGGCGTATGACCTGTCGAAAACCGGCGACTACACCGTCACCTACAAGGTGCCGTTGCAGTTCGCGTCGCTCTCGACCGGTGAAATGCTCAAGCACGCCAACGGCCACCCGATGATGGCGCAGAGCGTGCCGCTGAAGCTGTGGGTGGATGGCAGCGACCAACTGGGCGCCATGAAGGCGGGCGCCAGCCAGAAGGGCAAGCCGGGTGGTGGCACTGGTGGCAGCGTCGTCAACGGCGTCAGCTACGTTGGCTGCTCGACCACCCAGATCAACACCCTTGGCAGCGCCGTCACGGCGGCGCGCAACTACTCCGAGAACGCCAAGGGCTATCTCAACGCCAGCACGGTGGGGCCGCGCTATACCACCTGGTTCGGCGCCTACACCACCTCGCGCTACAACACCGCTGAACAACACTTCGTCGACATCGACGCGGCGATGGACCAGAGCGGCGGACAGATCACCATCAACTGCGGCTGCAACCAGAGCTATTACGCCTACGTCTACCCCACTCGTCCCTACGAGATCTTTGTCTGCCGCGCGTTCTGGAATGCACCGACGACGGGCACTGACTCGAAGGCCGGCACCCTGATCCATGAGATGAGCCACTTCAATGCGGTCGCGGGCACGGACGATGTCGTGTACGGGCAGGCTGGCGCGAAGAACCTGGCGTCCACCAATCCCGATGGCGCGCTCAACAACGCGGACAACCACGAGTACTTCGCCGAGAACACGCCGTCGCAGAACTGACCGTCACGCGGCGATGAGACAGCCCGCCATGCGCGGGCTGTCTTCCTCCGGGCCCAGGCAACCTCGGACGAACGGACCCGCCGGGGCAAAGAAAAACCCGGCCGAAGCCGGGTTCAGGTAGAACGGGGCGCCGCATTCGGCAGCGCCCACGAATGCATGACGCCTCAGACGGGCTGCACGGCGTCGGCCTGCAGGCCCTTCTGGCCCTGGACGACGGTGAAGGTCACCTGCTGGCCTTCCTTGAGGCTCTTGAAACCCTGGGTCTGGATGGCACGGAAGTGTACGAACACGTCTTCGCCACTCTCACGGCTGATGAAGCCAAAACCCTTGGCGTCGTTGAACCACTTGACGGTACCTTGCTCACGGCTCGACATTTTCACTTGCTCCCTGAAACGAGTTGGTTGGTCCATCACCTTCGTGACGTGCTGGTTGCAAGGAGGCGCGAGGTGCGACGATGTAGCGGATCGAACGTGGAAGTCGAACGGATCTACCGCATCGGGCCACGGTCTACGGTGACCCTTGGCAAACACAGCGCCCGCAACGTACCCCGCCATGGATGAAATTGCAATCGCGCTCCGGCTGGTCCGATTTCCCTTAAAAAACGAGAGGTTCTGATTGGATACACAGACGATTCTGTACGTGGTCGCGGCCCTGCTGATGCTGGTTGGCCTGGCGGGCACGGTGCTCCCGGCACTGCCGGGCATTCCCCTGGTGTTTGTCGGCATGGTGCTGGCGGCCTGGGCGGGCGGCTTCGAATACGTCGGCTGGGGCTGGTTGATCGCCCTGGGCATCCTCACCCTGCTTTCGCTGGGGATCGACGTGCTGGCCGGCTCGCTGGGCGCCAAGCGGGTTGGCGCCAGCAAACTGGCCTTGGTCGGCGCGGTAGTGGGCAGCCTGGCAGGCCTGTTCTTCGGCCCGCTGGGGCTCTTTGCCGGGCCATTCGTGGGTGCGCTGGCCGGCGAGTTGATTCACCGCCGCGACCTGGGCCAGGCGACCAAGGTGGGTGTTGGCACCTGGTTTGGCATCCTGCTGGGCACGGTGCTCAAGGTCGGGTTGGCGTTCGGCATGTTGGGGCTGTTCGCGTTTGCCTGGTGGGTTTGACGCCCTTTGCCACTGCAGATGTTTTCGTGATGAATGACCGCACCCTTCCTGCCTACAGCTTGCGATGCATGGTCGCCGCGATGGCCGCGGGCGTGGCGCCATTCGCGGCTTGTGCCAGCGGGCCGGCCGTGGGCCAGGAATCCGCACCGACGCCGTCCGCCTGCCTGTCCATCGAGTCCGATGCAGATCGGCTGAAGTGCTACGACACGGCCATGGGGCGTGGGCGGGTCACGCCTACCGACGCAGACCGGGCCGCCGCCGAAGCGCGATTGACCAAGCAACGCATCGCAGAGTACGAACGCGCCAGTGCAGAGGCCGTTCAACCCTCGGGAGACGGTCGCCGCATGCTCAGCGAGCTGTTCCGCTCCGAGCATGACTCGATCTTCGACCAGCGCATCGCCAACGCGGGGAAGGGTTCGATGATGGACAGCCGCTGGGAACTCGCCCGGGATTCCAAGCTCGGGCTGTTCAACCTGCGCGCGTACAAACCCGTGTATCTGTTCCCGGTGTTCTGGACCAGCCGCCCCAATACCCTGCCCTCGGCCTCCCAGGCCAGGGAAGGGAGCCTGGACGCGCCCTTGCCGCTGGACGACACCGAGGCGAAGTTCCAGCTGAGCTTCAAGACCAAGGTCGCGGAGGGCCTGTTCGGCGACAACGGCGACCTGTGGACGGCCTATACCCAAAGCTCGCGCTGGCAGGTCTACAACGGCGACGAGTCACGCCCGTTTCGCGAGACGAACTACGAGCCGGAAGTGATGCTGGTATTCCGCAACAACTACTCGCTGCTGGGATGGCGCGGGCGGATGTTGGCCATGGGCATCAACCACCAGTCCAACGGCCGCGCCGAACCCATCTCGCGCAGTTGGAACCGGGTGGTACTCAACATCGGGCTGGACCGCGATGACTGGGCGTTGACGGTTCGCCCGTGGTGGCGCATCCCCGACGGCGCGAACGAGGACGAGAATCCGGGCATCGAGGATTACGTGGGCCGTGCCGATGCGACGCTGGTGCGTCGCTGGAACGGGCACGAGTTCGCAATGATGGCCCGACATTCACTTCGATCGGGTGAAGCCTCGCGCGGTGCGGTGCAGTTGGACTGGGGATTCCCGATCAGCCGTTCGTTCCGCGGACACGTGCAGGTGTTCGACGGGTACGGCGAGAGCCTGATCGACTACAACCACCGTGCCACCTACGTGGGCCTGGGCATATCGCTGTTGGAGTGGTACTGAGCACGCAGCAAGGCCCGAAATGATCACGCCACGCCATGAAAAAGGGCCGGCATCGATGCCGGCCCTTCTGCTTTTTCGCCTCAGGCCGCGTCAGGCCACGACCACCGGAATCTTGCCGATGCGCGCCTGCCATTCCTTCGGGCCGGTGTTGTGCACCGAAGTGCCCTGCGAGTCCACGGCCACGGTGACCGGCATGTCCTGCACCTCGAACTCGTAGATGGCCTCCATGCCCAGGTCGGCAAAGCCCACGACCTTGGCGGCCTTGATGGCCTTCGACACGAGGTAGGCGGCGCCGCCAACGGCCATCAGGTAGGCCGACTGGTGCTTCTTGATGGCCTCGATGGCCGCCGGGCCACGCTCGGCCTTGCCGACCATGCCCATCAGGCCGGTCTGCGCAAGCACCTGCTCGGTGAACTTGTCCATGCGGGTGGCCGTGGTCGGGCCCGCGGGGCCGACCACTTCGTCGCGCACCGGATCGACCGGTCCGACGTAGTAGATGAAACGCCCCTTGAGGTCTACCGGCAGCGGCTCACCCTTGTTGAGCATGTCGACCATGCGCTTGTGGGCGGCGTCACGGCCGGTGAGGAGCTTGCCGTTAAGCAGCAGCACTTCGCCGGGCTTCCAGGAGGCGACTTCTTCCCTGGTCAACGTGTCGAGGTTGACGCGACGGCCCTTGGACGCGTCGTACGTCAGCTCCGGCCAGTCGGCCAGCGACGGCGGATCCAGCATCACCGGTCCACTGCCATCGAGGGTGAAGTGGGCGTGGCGGGTTGCCGCACAGTTGGGGATCAACGCCACCGGCAGGTTGGCAGCGTGGGTCGGGTAATCCTTGACCTTGATATCGAGCACGGTGGTCAGGCCACCCAGGCCCTGCGCGCCGA